>JAPUIH010000156.1 GCA_027297205.1 SAR324 cluster bacterium
GGGCAGGCTGACGCATAAGCAACTGACCGTGCTGCCCTCCCTGACCTTGCCCTGGCGCGAGTGGCTGGCCCTGCACCCGGCGACCCGTGTGCTTTCCCGCGAGCAAGGCTTCGGGAACCGGCCGCCCTACCAGCGGGACGCCTTTCAGGGATACGCCCGTATGGTGGACGCCCTGCGCTTTCCCTTTCCCATTTCAATGGAAAAGGTGGACCGGCGCCTGCGCGCGGGAGCGGTTGTGCTGTCCGTGCGGGCGGGCGGGCGGGAAAGGGCCTACCCCCTGGCGCGGCTCGGAGATGCGGCCGTCAACGATTCGTTGGGCGGGCTTCCCGTGGTGATAATGAGCCGTGCCTCCGGCCCTTGGGCGGGCGCCTTTGTCGCCATGGTGAATGGACGGCGCCTGGACTTCCGTATGGTGCAGGGCGCGATCAGCGACATTCAGACCGGCAGCCGCTGGAACATGCTGGGCCATGCGGAGGCAGGCCCTCTGGCGGGGAAGCGCCTGCGTCCCCTGCCCACCCGGCGGGCTTTCTGGTTTTCTCTTTCCCTGGCGCTGCCCGGCATTGAGCTGTATCAACCCTGAGCCAGGGCCTGGGCCACGATTCTCCGCTTGTTTCCAGGCGCGGGACTTCCCCCGCCGACTCGGTTATGCTCTGCCCCCTGGCAATACACCCTGGCATTACACCGCGCCCGCGGCGGTGGCCTGCTCTCATCATCAGGAGGAAAATATGGCCGAAGACGAATGGAGCGTCCTGGCTGGCGCCAGGCTGGAACTGCGTTTCGGAAAGCCGCTGCAAGGGCAGGAGCTTGAAGCGGCGGTAGAACGTGTGCAATTCCTGCATGAACTGGGCGAACCCTTCAGGCGGCCGGGGCTGCCCAACGGGGAGATGCCCTTTTCCAACCGCCTGCCCACCCATTCCGGACGGGGCAGGCCATGACGGAGCAGGGGCTGGCCTTTCTTTCCATCGGCGAACTGGGGCGGAGGCTGCGCACGGGGGAGCTTTCCCCCCTCGTCCTGGCGGAAAATTGCCTGGAACGCCTGGAACGCTTGGGGCCGCGCTATAACGCCGTGGTCACCGTGACCCGAGAGCGCGCCCTGGCCCAGGCCGGCCGGGCCGCGGAGGAGTTGGCCGCCGGGCGGGAGCGCGGCCCCCTGCACGGCATCCCCTATGGCGCCAAGGATTTACTGGCCACCTCTGGAGGCATCCCCACCACCTGGGGTTTCGCGCCATTGCAGGATCAGAAATTCGATGAGGACGCGGCGGTGATCGAGAAACTGGAGGCCGCGGGGGCGGTGCTGGCCGCCAAGCTGAGCATGGTGGAGTTGGCCGGCGGCCTGGGCTATGACCAGCCTAACGCCGCCTTTACCGGCCCCGGCATCAATCCTTGGAACGAATGCGCCTGGAGCGGTGGCTCCTCCTGTGGCCCTGGAGCGGCGGTGGCAGCGGGACTGGTGCCTTTCGCCATCGGCACGGAAACCAACGGCTCCATCACCTCTCCCTCGGCCATGTGCGGCATCAGCGGGCTGCGGCCGGGCTTCGGGCGGGTCAGCCGCCGGGGGGCCATGGCGCTTTCCTGGACCCTGGACAAGATCGGCCCCATGACCCGCAGCGCGCGGGACTGTGGCTTGGTGCTGGAGGCGATCTCCGGCGCCGACCCGGAGGAGGCCAGCACCCTGCCCGATCCCTTCCGCATTGACACCGCTGCGTCTCCACCCGGCGGAAAATGGAGGTTGGCCGTGTTGCATGACGCCACGGAGACCGATCAGCCTGAAGTGCGGGAAAATTTTCTGGCGGCCCTGGACTTGCTGCGGGAGGTTGCCGAGATCGAGCAGGTGGAACTGCCACCACATCCCTACACGGAAACCGCGCTGACCATCATGTATGCGGAGGCGGGGGCGGCCTTCGCGGAATTCTGGGAGCGAGGCTGGGCCGGTCAATTGGCGGCGCAGGAAACGCGAGGCATGGCCCTGGCCACCCAGACCATTCCCGCGGTGGAATACATCAACGCCCTGCGCCTGCGCCAGCGGTTGCATAGGGAGCTGGGGCGTTGGCTGGCCCCCTACGACGCGGTGGTCACGCCCACCCTGAAGAAGGTGGCGCCGGGACTGGAAGAGCGCTTCAGCAGTTACTTCGGGGCCTACCGCCGCCTGCCCATCACCGTGGCAGGCAATCTGCTGGGCTGGCCCTGCATCACCGTTCCCAACGGATTCGGGGAGCGCGGCCTGCCCACCGCCATTCAGTTTGTGGGCAGGCCCTTAAGCGAGAACACCGTTTTGGCCATCGCCGCATCCTTCCAGCAACGCACTGACTGGCATCTGCGCCAGCCGCCGGACTGTGGGTAGGGCGGATTCTTTCCGAGCCCGGGCCGCGCCCGGAACCGTATGATGGTTTTACCCCGTACCCGGCAGGGGATTTGGCCCGCCGTGGGGAATTGGGGTAGGATGAACATTGATATTTTCATCTTGAAGCACCTAATCCCTGACCAGGAGCATCATGGCCAAGTACGACTATGATTTGTTTGTAATCGGCGGCGGCTCGGGCGGCGTACGCGCGGCGCGCATGTCCGCCGGTTACGGCGCGCGGGTGGCGCTCTGTGAAGAGCGCTACATGGGCGGCACCTGCGTGAACGTGGGCTGCATACCCAAGAAGCTCCTGGTGTACGGCGCGCACTATGCGGAGGATTTCGAGGAGGCCGCCGGATTTGGCTGGAGCGTGCCCAAGGCGAAGTTCGACTGGAAGCTCCTGATCGCCAACAAGGATAAGGAGATCACCCGTCTTAACGGCATCTACCGCGACCTGCTGGAAAACGCCGGGGTGCGCGTGCTCGACGGGCGGGGCAGCCTGCTGGACGCGCATACGGTGGCGTTGGGGGAGGAGCGCTTCACGGCGGAGTATATCCTGGTGGCCACCGGGGGCTGGCCGGCGGTACCCGATGCGCACGGCAGCGAGCACGCCATCACCTCCAACGAGGCGTTCTTTCTGGAGGAGCTGCCCACGCGGGTGCTGATCGTGGGCGGGGGCTACATCGCCGTGGAGTTCGCCGGCATCTTCCGGGGGCTGGGCTGCCAGGTCACCCAGATTTACCGGGGGCCGCTCTTCATGCGGGGCTTCGATGACGATGCGCGCAGATTTCTGGCCGATGAGATGCGCAAGAAGGGCGTAGACCTGCGTTACAACACCACCGGGGAACGGATCGACAAGACCGGAGACGGGCTGCGCATGACCCTCAACGACGGCTCCACCATCACGGCAGACATAATATTATGCGCGACGGGCCGCAACCCCAACACGGCGGGCCTGGGGCTGGAGGAGTTGGGGGTCAAGCTGAACTGGCGGGGGGGAATCGTGGTGGACGAACTCTACCGCAGCAGCGCGCCCTCCATCTATGCCCTGGGGGACGTGATCGACAAGGTGGCCCTCACACCGGTGGCCCTGGCCGAAGGGATGGCCGTGGCCAAGACCCTCTTTGGGGGAGAGCCCACCGAGGTGGATTACGGGAACATCGCCACCACCGTGTTCAGCCAGCCACCCCTGGGCACGGTCGGCCTGACCGAGGAGGCCGCGCGCACCCATCACGGAGAGGTCACCATTTATAAGTCCACCTTCACGGCCCTCAAGCACACTCTCTCGGGCAGCGGCGAAAAGACGCTGATGAAGCTGATCGTGGACAAGCGCACTGACGTGGTGGTGGGAGTGCACATGGTGGGGCCGGAGGCGGGGGAGATCATCCAGGGCATCGCCATTGCCCTGAAATGCGGCGCCACCAAAGCCCAGTTCGACGCCACCATCGGCATTCACCCCACCTCGGCGGAGGAATTCGTCACCATGCGCACGCCGGAGCCAGAGCCCGCCCAGGCCGCCGCGGACTGAGGCGGATATTTCATGCAATATAATCTGGGGGAAGCAACGCGAGACACACGGCGTTGCTTCCTCCCAGTCCTCCCATTCTGGCGCCGCCGGCCCTGTTGGGGGCCGTTAGGGGGCGAAGAACCTGACATGCCGTAGATGCCGAGGGGAAACAGCCCCCTGACCAATATTTCGTGAAAAATCCGGGCTAGACCGCCAGCTGGTAGAGCTCGGCCACGTTGTCGTGCAGCACGCGCTCTTTCTCCCCTTCGCTCAGGTTGGCCATGTGGGTGCGGATCACCTCCTGGGAGTTAGGCCAGGTGGAATCGCTGTGGGGAAAGTCGTTGGCCCACATCAGCCGCTCCACGTTGAGCAGGTCCTTCAGTTGGAAAGCCGTGAAATCGTCCTGGAATGTCAGGTAGATGTGCTCATGGAAATATTCGCTGGGCAGTTTTTCCAGCTCATCGCCCTTCATCCAGTGCCGGTGACGCTTGTAGGCGTGGTCCATGCGGTAGGAGAAATGGGGCACCCAGCCCGCGTCGGCTTCAACACAGACGATGCGCAGCTTCGGGTGGCGCATGAACACGCCGCCAAAGACCAGCATGCCCATCACGTCCTGATTTGAGCGGATGATATTCATGAATCCGTTCAGCTTGCCGCCCCGGGAGTGCAGCTTCAAGTCCTCCGAGGCGGTGAGAATGTGAAAACTGAGCGGCATTTCCAGCTGCACGGAGGCTTCCCAGAACTCCCCATAGATGGGACTGTCGTAATCCTCCACTCCGGGCAGGCCCGGCAGCATCACCCCCCGCAGGCCCATCTCCTTGATCTTGCGCATGTCCTCGATCCCATCGTCGGGCGTGCGCATGGCCGTTTGACCCTGGCCGATCAGGCGCTGGGGGGCCTCGGCGCAGAACTCTGCCAGCCACAGGTTGTAGGCGTCCATGCAGGCCTTCTTGTAATCCATGTCCGGATTGCCGCAAAGCTCCATGCCCACCGAAGGATAGATCACCTCCGCGCTCACCCCGTCCGCATCCTGATCGCGCAGGCGCGCCTGGGGCTCCCAGCCGCCTCGGTGCAGCTTTTCAAACACCGCCCCTTTGGCGGAGAGCTCCTCGGGCTTTTTGCCCGCGGCGGAGATCAGGGAGAGCGGGATGTTGCGGGGGCTGCCGTCGATGACGAAGATATCCCCCCGCTGCTCGTCGTGCACCATGCGCGGCGCGCGATCCAGAAACTTCTTGTCGATGCGGTCCACGTAGGTGCCGGGGGGCTCGACGACGTGCGAATCGGCGGAAATGATGGGCTTTGCCATGTGCTTTGCCTCCCTGATGCCCGCGCCATACCCGGAGCGGGCAGGGCTCGCCCTGACCTGGAATGTCCGCTCCGGGCGGGCGATGCGTGTCTATTCCAGCGGAAAGCCGTAGAGCTTGGCCGCGTTCTCGCAGGTGATCTTAAAGCGCGCCTGTTCGGGCAGATGCCCCAGTTCCTGCTGTATGAATTGTTGGGAGTCGGGCCACACGCCATCGGGATGGGGAAAGTCCGAACCCCACATGATGTTGTCCACGCCCAACTCGTCCAGCAGCTTGATGCCCACCTTGTCCGACTGATAGGTGGCGTAACACTGGCGGTACCAGTATTCGCTGGGCTTCATGGTGAGGGTGAGGTCCTTGAATTGGTCCTCCCACTCCATGTCCATATGATCGAGGATGTAGGGAATCCAGCCGATACCGCTCTCGCCAATCACCAGTTTCATTTGCGGATACTGCTCCAGCACACCGGTAAAGATCATCGAGGTCAGCACCTTGGACATTTCCATCTGAAAGCCGGTGATGTGCACGGCAAAGGCACGGCGCTGGTATATTTCGGGCAGATGCTCCCAGTCGGGTTTCCTGGTTCCGATGGTGTGGAAGTGCAGGGGCAAGCCGGCATCCGCCGCCGCGGCCCAGAGCGGCTCCCACTGGGGTTCCCACAGATAGGGCATGTCCGGCCAGATGGGCACCTCCAGCCCGCGCAAGCCGCCGCGCTTGGCCACCCGCCCGATCTCGTCCACGGCCGCGTCCACGTTGGCGCTGGGCAGGCAGGCCAGGCCCGCGAAGCGGTGCGGATGGGTATTGCAGAAATCGGAGAGCCACTCGTTGTAGATGCGGATCATTTCCACCGAGGCTTCCGGATCGTCCAGGCGCATGCTGGCCCCCAGGATGCCGTAGAGCACCTCCGCCTGCACGCCGTCGCGGTCCTGATCCCGCAGCCGCAGATCGGGCTCCGAGAGGCGGCGGATGCCTTTCTTGCCGTCCTCGTAAAGCCCGGTGGAGGCCATGCGGTCCGAACGGTGGATGATGCCAGGCACGTATTCCCGCCCCGCGGAGCCCATCCCGTTCATCAGCCCGAAGTACGCGCCTTTCCTGGACACCCAGACCGGCCCCTTTTCCCCGTCGGTCACGTAGGGCATGCGGTCTTTCAGTTGCGCGGAGGCGTTCTCCGTAAAAAGCTCCGGCGGGAGCCAGATCAGGTCAATATGACAATCGGCGGAAATAACACTGTACTTCATGAATAGTCCTCGGCGGTTTGCGATAGGGGCACCAGCATGCGTAATCGAATCGGGCTTCAGTTTATAAAATTTCGTACAGGATTCGCAAATCTCATTTTACGCGGCGATACGGCATTGCGGGACATGCAAGGCGCGGCGGGCCCCGCTTGCCTTGCCTTGGGGCGTGCAGTAGCCTTTTATCAATGCGAGACAAAAACCCGTGGCGGCGCGGCGCGAAATGCCGCGGCGCCGGGTTCGGCGTTCCTTTTCCTTCCAGCCCAGGATGTCCCATGCCCTTGCCAACCCCGGT
>JAPUIH010000157.1 GCA_027297205.1 SAR324 cluster bacterium
TCGTCCGTCATGGCCACCGTGGGCACCTGGCCAGCCACGGCCCGCCTGGCCGCCGCATCCAGCTCCAGCTCCCCACTCAGCACCGCATCGCTGAGCTCGTCCAGATGCGCCGCTTGCGGACCCGTCAGTGTATCGCAAACCTGCCGGGCCGCCGTGCTGGCGATGAGCCGGCGCATGCGCAAGCGCGCAGCCTCCCTGCGTCCCTTGGCGCCCAGGTTCTTGCCGTGGGAGGCGATGGCATGGGCCAGCCCTTTTACGCCTTCCCCGGTGGCCGCGGCGGTGCGCAACACGGGCACCTGCCAACCCTCGCGGGGACTCAAGGCCAGGGCCTGCTCCAACTGCTGGGCCGCCGTCTCGGCATGGGGCAAGTCGGACTTGTTCACCACGATCACATGCGCCGTCTCCAGCACGCCGGCTTTCAGGGCTTGAATCTGATCCCCCAACCCCGGCGCGTACACCACCACGTTGGTGGTGGCAATTTCCGAGACCTCGATTTCCGACTGGCCCGTGCCCACCGTCTCCACGATCACCACGTCCCGCCCCGCGGCATCCATCACGTCCACCGCCCGCGCGGCGGCGCGGGACAAGCCCCCCTGGTGTCCCCGCGAGGCCAGGGAGCGCACGAACACCCCATCGTCCTGGCCATGCTCCGCCATGCGCACGCGGTCTCCCAGGATCGCCCCGCCGGTCAAGGGACTGCTGGGGTCCACCGCCACCACGCCGACGGTCTTGCCGCGGCCGCGAAGTTCACGAATGTAGGCACTGACCAGAGTGGACTTGCCCACTCCCGGCGCACCGGTGAATCCCACCACCAGGGCATTGCCTACTTTGCGGTGCACGGCGGCGAGCAGGTCCCTGGCTTGCTCCGTCTCGTTTTCAAGGGCGGTGATGGCCCGGGCCAGGGCGCGCCGATCCCCGGAAAACAGGCCTTTATGCCGGGACATGCGATTCTTGCCGGTGCTCTGCCTTGCCATTAGGGGCCGTTCAAGGGCGATTTCCGGGAGGGCCGCCGCGCGGGCAGGTTTGCCGCACCTCCTTGCAAGGGTTTACATCCCGCGCCTGCATCAGGGATGATAGGCGGATTTCGCATATTCCACCATCCCTTAGTCCCAACCACCGTGAGAACCCGTATGTCCCTGGTTGTCGGAGTAGACATCGGAGGAACCTTTACCGATCTGGTGATGTATGACGATGTCACTGGAGAGGTGTGCGTCGCCAAGGTGGCTTCCACCCCCGCGGATCCCTCCAGCGGGCTGGTGACCGGACTGGAGGCGTTGCCCCGCGCGATACCGGAAATCGGTCTGATCGTGCACGGCACCACCGTGGCCACCAATGCCGTGCTGGAACGCAAGGGGGCGCGCTGCGGGCTGATCATGACCCGCGGTTTCCGGGACATCATCGAGCTGCGGCGCCGGGACCGCCCGGACACCTACGGCCTGAAAGGGCAGTTCAAACCCCTGGTGTCCCGCGACTGCCGGGTGGAGGTGGACGAACGCACGGATTACCTGGGCAACGTGCTGGTGGAACCGGGCGAGGAGGCCCTGGCGGAGGCCGCGCGGGCACTGCTCGACAACGGTGTGGAAGTGGTGGTGGTGAGCTTTCTCAATTCCTACGCCAACCCGGAAAACGAGTGCAAAGCGGGACGGGTGCTGGAGCGCATCTGGCCCAATCCGTATGTGGTGCTGGCAAGCAGCGTGTTGCCGGAAATCCGCGAGTTCGAGCGCACCAGCACCGCCGTGCTTAATGGATATGTCCAACCACTGGTGCGGCGCTATCTGGAATCTCTGATGGGAAGGCTCGCCGGGCGGGGCTACGGCCGGGACGTGCTGCTGATCCAGAGCAACGGCGGACTGATGTCCCAACAGGTGGCGCGCCATCATTCGGTCAATACCATCCTTTCCGGACCCGCGGCGGGGGTGATCGCGGCCCAGCATATCGGCGGAGCCATCGGCGAGAAAAACCTGATTACCTGCGATGTGGGGGGCACCAGCCTGGACATTGCCGTGGTGGCCGAGGGCAGCGCGGCGGTCTCCCAGGAGATGAGCCTGGACTATGGCCTGCCCATGCGCATCCCCATGCTCGATATCCGCACCATCGGCGCCGGCGGCGGCAGCATCGCCTGGCTGGACCGCGCGGGACTGCTGCAGATTGGCCCCCGCAGCGCCGGGGCGGAGCCGGGCCCGGTCTGCTACGGCATGGGCGGCACCGAACCCACGGTGACCGACGCCAATCTGGTGCTGGGACGGATCGGCAGGGACAACCCCATCGGCCGCCAGAGCGGCTGGAGCTTCGACAAGGCGGCGGCCGAGCAGGCCATTGGCGAGCACATCGCCGCGCCGCTGGGCATTTCCCTGCTGGATGCGGCCTGGGCAATATTGCAAGTGGCCAACCACAAGATTGCCGCGGGAATCCGCATGATGACCGTGGAGCGGGGCTACGATCCGCGCGATTTCGCCCTGGTGGCATACGGCGGCGGGGGCCCGCTCCATGCCTGCGCCGTGCTGGAAGAGCTGGAGATCGCCCGCGCCGTGGTGCCCCCCTGGCCGGGCAACACCTCCGCCCTGGGCTGCATCGTGGCCGATGTGCGGCACGATTACGTGCAGACCCTGAACCGGCGCCTGGACGAGTTGGCCCCGCGGGATATTCAGGCCGTGTTTGACCGCCACGAGGAAGAGGGACGGCGGCTGATCGCCGAGGAGGGCATACAGGTGGTAGACGTGCAGGTGCGCTATCAGGCGGACATCGCCTACGACGGGCAGGTGCACGAGGTGCGCACGGTGCTGCCCGGCGCCAACGCGGACAGGGAAGCCGTCCGCGCCGCCTTCGAAGAGGCCTATCGCGCCCAATACGGCACGGCCCTGGGCCAGCGGCCCCTGCGCATCCGCACCCTCAACACCACCGTGATCGGCCTGCGCCCGAAGACGGGCCTGCTCAGTCCCAACGGGCAGGGTGGCACCTCCCTCGCGGAAGCCCTGAAGGGCGAAAGGCCCGTGTATTTCAAGGAGGGGTTCCGCGGCTGCCCTGTCTACGAGCGTACTTTGCTTCCGCTGGAAATCACCCTGGATGGCCCCGCGGTGATCGAGCAGGATGATGCCACCACGGTAGTGGAGCCCGGCATGCGGCTGCGCAGCGATACCTTGGGCAATCTGATCATTGCACCGATGGAGGCCCGGCCCGGCGCTCGAGGTCTGCCCGCGGAGCAGGAGGAGCAGCCGATGAACATCGACCCCCTGACCCTGGCCGTGGTGGGCGGCGCCCTGGAGCAGATCGCCGAGGAGATGGATCTGACCATGAAGCGCACGGCCTTCTCCCCGGTAATTTCCGAGGCCAACGACCTGGCCAACGGCATTTATCATCCGCAAACGGGCGAGGTGATCGTGCAGGGCAAGTGGGGGCTGGCCGTGTTCGTGGGCATCATGCAATTCACCTGCGAGGCGGTGGCGCGTGTGGCGGAACAGCGCGGTATCGCCGAGGGAGACGTTTTCATGGTGAACGACCCGTACTCCGGCGGCACGCACCTGATGGACATGGGGATGGTAAAGCCCTTCTACTACGAGGGGGATTTCTTCTGCTGGCTGGCCAACCGCGGTCACTGGCCGGACATGGGAGGGAGCGTGCCGGGGGGCTTTGGCGCCAACGCCACCGAAGTCTACCAGGAGGGCCTGCGCATCCCGCCGGTCAAGCTCTACGAGCAAGGCGAACTGAACACGGACGTGCTGACAATTCTGATGGCCAACATCCGCGTGGCGGAGGAGCGCCACGGGGACCTGCAAGCCCACCTGGCGGCCTTCAACGTGGGGGAGCGGCGCCTGACGCGGCTGTTGGACAAGTACGGCAGGGATACGGTGTGGGCCTGCGTCGAAACTCTCAAGGTGCGCTCGGAAATGCAGATGCGCTCCTTCCTGGAGGAAATCCCCGACGGCACCTACTGCTTTGAGGACTTCATGGACTCCGATGGCGTGGAAGACAGGCCCCTGCGCATCGCCCTTGCCCTGACCATCCGCGGCAGCGAGGTGATGCTCGATTTTTCAGAAAGTTCGCCACCCTGCCGGGGCCCCATGAACAGCGTGATCAGCACCACCAAATCCGCCAGCTACCTGGCCTTCAAGCACATCTTTCCCGAAATTCCCGTCAACTCGGGCTGCTTCGCGCCAATTTCCTTTGACGTGCCGGAGTCCACTTTTCTCAACGCGACCCTGCCCCGCCCGGTGGCGGGCTGCGCGGCGGAGGTGGCGCAGCGGGTCGCGGATGTGGTGATGGGCGCCCTGGGCCAAGCCATTCCCGAGCGGGTTTCCGCGGGCATTTTCGGCACCGTATGCAACCTGACCATCGGCGGAATGGACGAGCGGGTGGGGCCCTATGTGATGTACATGTTCAATGGCGGGGGCTATGGCGGACACCGCGAGGGCGACGGACTGAGCTATGGCAGCGGCGTGATCAGCGTGGCGCGCTCCCAGCCCGTGGAATTGTACGAGCAGCGCTACCCGGTGCGTATCGTGAAGTTCGCCCTGCGGGAGGAATCGGGCGGCGCGGGCCAGTTCCGGGGCGGGCTGGGCGCGGAAATCGAAACCGAGTTCCTGCGTGGGGAGGGCACTGCCTCCACCATTGGCGACCGCGGGCGCTTCGCCCCCAAGGGCCTGGACGGAGGGGCGGAGGGCGCCAAATGTCATATGGAGTTCCTGCACGGGGAGCAGCGCTATATCTCGCCCCATCTCACCAAGGACAGCAATATCCGCCTGATGCCTGGAGACCGGATACGCATTCTTACACCCGGCGGCGGGGGCTACGGCGACCCGTTTACACGGGAGCCCGCACTGGTGGCCGAAGACCTGCGCAACGGCTATATCAGCCGCGAGACCGCCCGCCGGGACTACGGCGTGGTCTTTAAGGAAGACTCCCTGGATCTGGACGAGGCAGCCACGGAGGCGCTGCGGCAAAAATCCTCGCGGGCCGGGCGTAATAAAGACGGCAAAAGCTAACCCTTAGCGGCAAATTTCTTCCATGGCTTCACGCAAATGATCGAAGCGGAACCGGAACCCCGCTTCGGCGGCGGCCCGCGGTTCCACGCGCTGGCTGTCCAGCACGATGGTGGCCATTTCCCCCAGGGCCAGCTTGAGCGCGAAGGCCGGGGCGGGCAGCAGGGCGGGCCGGCGCAGCACCCGGCCCAGGGTACGCGCGAATTCCCGGTTTGTGACGGGGTTGGGCGCCACCGCATTTACCACACCAGTCATGGCGGGGTTTTCCAGTGCGTACAGGATCAGCGCCACCATATCCGCCAGGTGAATCCAACTGATCCACTGCCGGCCGCTCCCCACCGGCCCCCCCAGGCCCACACGGAACAAGGGCAGCAGCCGGGCCAGCGCCCCACCTCCGGTACCCAGCACCATGCCGGTGCGCAGGGCCACGCACCTCGTTCCGGTCAGATCGCTCCCGAAGAGTGCCGCCTCCCAGTCCGCACAGACTTCCGCCAGAAAACCCGTACCCTGGGCCGAGCTCTCGTTGAGCAACTCCTCTCCCCTGTCGCCGTAATAGCCCACGGCGGAGGAGGAGACGATAACTTGCGGTGATACACCAGTGTCGCGCAGACCTTCCAGCAAACGCCGAATGCCGATTATGCGGGAATCGTAAATGCGCGTGCGCCGCGCCGCCGTCCAGCGCCCGCCCACCACGCTTTCCCCGGCCAGATGAACCACGGCCCCGGCACCATGCAGGGCCTCCTCCGGCGGCACCTCTTCACTCCGCCAGGGATAACAGGCGGCGGCTTGCGGGAGCGCTTGTTTGGCGCGGTCCGGATCGCGGGTGAGCAGCACGGCCTCGTGCCCGGCGGCGGCCAGGTTCTGAGTGAGGGCGCGGCCGATGAATCCGGTTGCGCCAGTCAATAGAATTTTCATGGCCGCCTCCTTTCCGCGGGAGCGGGCGCAAGGTCTACAATCAGGGCGGAGTGATCCGAATAGCCCCGCTTGCGCACGGTATGGTCAAAGCGTGCCCCGCCCAGCCGGGGCGCCAGGGACGGCGAGAGAAAGACATGATCCAGCCGGAAGCCCCTTCCCTTGTGACTGTACCAGCTATACTCGCGTGCCTGCGGATGCAACTTGCGCCAGGCGTCCACCCAGCCCCGCTGCTCCAGAGCCTCCATCTGCTCCGCGCAGGAGAAGCGGAAGCCTTGCGCATCCTGCGGGTTGCGGCCGGTATTGAAATCTCCCACCAGCATGCGGGGCTCTGCGCGCGGCTTGTCGGCCAGGCGCAGCAAGGCATCCCAGTGTGGCAGCTTGGCCAGCACATTGGGCAGGTGCACTCCGACGAGCAGAAAATCCGCGAAGCGCACGCTGATCATGCGCCCCTTGTCAAAACGCAGCAGCTTGCGGGGGGCGGCCCGGAATCCCGCTTTGGCCGCCACCAGCACGGCGTTGCTGCGCGGCTCGCCATGGCTGACCTGCTGATGCACCAGTCCTTTTCCGGCCAGCGCTTCCCGCAGGGCGGCGCCCGTGGGATTGTTGCGGAATTCGGTCAGCACGAGCAGATCCGCCTTATACCCCAGCAATTTATCCAGCACGGCGGGCATGTGGCGCACACCGCCATGGCGTAGATTCAGCGTCACCAGCCGCATGAAAACCCAAGTGGCACATTGAGTGGAAGGCAGGCTCCCCCTGGCAGCAGTTCCATGGGACGCCTGCGGTGCCTGGTCCCTGGGGACCGCGGCGATGCACCATCCATAGTGGTTTTTCGCCGCGTGGGCAATCGGCCGTGCAAGGGGTAGCGGAGCCGGAGCGATGCAGGCAATGGCCATCCCTTTGTCTCCCAGGCCTGCGCTGGGCCTTGTAATGGTGCGCACGTAAATAAACTGTAACTAATTCCTTCGGGTTTGGGACTAAACATTAAACGGTGAGGGGCAATAAATTGAGGTGGGACATGGTCAACCTGGAAAAAATTCTGAACAAGCTCTTTTTCCTTTTTATCGGGGTGTACGGATTTTTGTTTGCCGCGGCGTTTCTGATTGACCTGAGCATGTCCCAATACGGGGCTGCTGATACGGCGCACAGCGGCGATTCCGCACTTGCCGGCGAATAGCAATATGAGTGGGAGCCGTATCATCCCGGATAACGAGCGGCCTGGAGCGGGCCGCGTCCCATGGCAGCCATGATTGAGGCGCTGGGACATTCCCAGCGGAAAACCAACAACTACCGCCTGACCAATCGGTGCAAACAGGCGGGCCGGAGAGTCCCCTCCTTACAGTGATGGTACTCCCCTTTCCATCATTGACCGGCCCGCTTGTTTTCCACCCTCCCCCGCCGCTGCTTCGAAATTACCGGCCGAACGTGCATTGCAGAGCACGGTCATGCGGATGCACCCATAGCATCTGCAATGGAGCGAGGAAAAGGAGTCCGATCCCGTGAAACCCTTGGACATCGCAAAAGTATACTTTGAGCAAGCCGCCCATCTGATGAAGTACGACTTGCGTACCCGCACCATGCTGTGGACGCCCGCCCGCGAGATCAAGGTGGAAATCACCATTGAGACGGACGCGGGCGAAATCGGCACCTATATCGGATACAGGGTACAGCACGACAACGCGCGGGGACCCATGAAGGGTGGACTGCGCTATCATCCCACCGTCGATCCGGACGAGGTGCAATCCCTGGCCACGCTGATGACCTGGAAAACCGCCGTGGTCAATATTCCTTTCGGAGGGGGCAAGGGTGGCGTGGCCTGTGACCCTGATAAACTTTCCCAGCGCGAGCTGGAGACAATCACCCGCAAGTACGTGGACGGCCTGCACGACGTGATCGGCCCCTACATCGATGTACTCGCGCCCGACGTGAACACCAACGCCCAGGTGATGGCCTGGATTATGGATCAATATTCCAAAACCCGGGGCTTCACACCAGCGGTGGTGACGGGCAAGCCGGTGGAACTGCACGGCTCCCTGGGCCGGGAAGCCGCGACGGGACGGGGGGTTGTCTTGGCCATAAAGAATTTGCTGGGCCATCTGGGGCGTCCCATGGAAGGTACGCGGGTGGCCATCCAGGGATTTGGCAATGTGGGATCCTACGCCGCCCTGCTCGCGGAGCAATGCGGCGCCCGGGTAGTGGGGGTGAGCGATCAATTTGGGGCGGTATACAACAAAGACGCCCTGGACGTGAAGGCCCTCATTGAGCATTACGCCAGCAAGAAATCGGTAGTGGGATTCTGCGGTGGAATCGCCCTGGAGCGGGAAAGCCTGCTCACCATGGATTGCGACGTGCTCATCCCCTCCGCGTTGAGCAACGCCATTACGGCGGACAACATGGACGATATTCGCGCGGATGTGATCATCGAAGCCGCAAATTCCCCCATCAGCCCGGAAGCGGACAAGCACCTGAACGACAAGGGTAAAATCATCCTGCCGGATATTTATGCCAACACCGGGGGGGTCACCGTGTCTTATTTCGAGTGGGCCCAGAACATCCAGCAGATGCCGTGGAGCGAAGAGCAGGTCAACGAGGGCCTCAAGGCGAAGATGAGCACCGCCTTCGCGGATATTCTCACAACCCGCGAGAAATTGAATACCGATTTTCGGCTCGCGGCATACGCCCTGGGCATGGAGCGCGTACGTTCCGCCACCATGCAGCGCGGAGTGCTGTAAGGGCGGGCGGAGGGATCAGGACTATTGCACGGGGGTGCCGTGCCAGCCGGCTTCCTTCTTTGACCAGTACAGGTCCCGCAAGCGGTTGGTGACCGGGCCGGGCTCTCCCGTGCCCAGGGCTTTTCCATCCACTTTGGTGACGGGCAGCACGCCCCCCGCGGTGCTGGACAGGAACACTTCATCGGCGGAGCGCACCGCCTGCGCAGATACCTCCCCCAGTTGCAATGGCAAATCGCATTCGGCGCACAGTTCCAGCACGGTCATGCGGGTAATGCCTTCCAGCACGCCGCGCGCCGGCGTGCATACCTGGCCATCCTTCACCACGAATATATTGAACCCCGGGCCTTCCGTGACGTTGCCCGAGCCATCCACCAGCACTGCGGTTTCCCCACCTCGGTCGTAGGCCTCGTATAGGCCGCGCATCAGGTCTCCCCAGTGAAAATTCTTGATGGTGGGGTCCACCGATTCCGGAGGAATGCGCTGCACCTGGCTGATTACCAGGTGCAATCCGCGTTTGCGCTGCTCCTCGGTGGCGATCCAGATGAAGGGCCGGGCGAAGGCAAAATAGCGGTTCCGCAATTCGCGGGGATCGCGGGTGCCCGGCGGAGGCACGCCCCGTGTGCAGCCCATTTCCACGTAGGCGTCGCGCAGCCCCGTCAGGCGCACGCACTCCCCCAATATTTCGCGCATGCTTTGCCTGCTATGGGGCAGATTGAGGCGCAATCCGGCCGCGCTGCGCTCGAAGCGGTCCAGATGGTCTTCCAGGCGGAAGAACCGGCCCTGCCACACATGCACCACGTCATAGGTCACGTCTGAGCGCGTAAACCCCCAATCGGTGATGGGAATGCGCGCTTCGGAAATCGGCATGTAGCGGCCTTCCATGAAGGCCGCGCCATCCGCATAAGGGTTTTCTGCTGGCATGGCGCTCCTTTCCCAAATTTCGAGCCTGCGCGGCGCATCAGCCGGCGTTGTGCGGAACGTAACAATGCAAGAGCAAAAGCTACCGCAATATGAGCCGCGGCGATAGACCGCGTGAAGGATTGCGGTGCGGGCGGCAATCGCGATTTGGCCTGGGGAGCAGATTCGTCGTATCATCCTGATTGCAGCAATGTTTTCTTGACCGGCAGCCCAATATTGTCCATCAATCGGAGCGCGGCCATGTTCAAATGGATTGGCAATCTGATTTCCTCCGAAAAGAAAGGCCCGGACCCCTGGCGTGTAACGGAACGAGCCGACTGGGAAACTCTCAATCGGGAATTGTTCGTGCGCGTTGTGGAAGGCGGCCAGTTCTGTATTGGCATCATCTCCGCGGGGGAAAGCGGGGACGGGGAGTTGAAATTCAGGATGAACCTCGAATACCCCAACAAAGAGGTGACAAAGTTTATCCGTGAAAGTTTCAAGCCCACACATATGCAAGACGTTTTCTTCGCGCGTGTCCCTCTCAAAATCGAGCCCAGACACGGCCTGCTCAAAGTTGCCTCCAACAAGTTGGGTCTGCCCATCAATACCTTGCTGTGCCCGGTGAGCAGCAACGCGGAGCCCGAACTGCAATTGCTGGTACTGTTCGGAGGGGAATTCGTGGACAATCAAATGGATTCCCGCCTGCACGCCCTGCACACCCTGCTGATCAAGCGGGAGCCGCATTCCGGGAGCCAGCCGGCAGGTCCCGCCAAGGACGCGAAGAGCCTCGACGAATTGCTGGCCCTGCTTGACGAGACGGACGGCAAGCGCCTCTTCAGCCGCAGACTGGAAGATTTGGCCGAAATCGTAAACGGTCTGGAGGAGATCAAGGAGCAGTTGAGCGTGGATCAGAAGGCGAAATTCGGCACATTAAGCCACTACCTTGTGCAAAAGCGGTTCGGGTAATGGAAATTCCGCACCCTGGCACCCGGAACATTCTGATCCCGCCCGGCAACTCTTCCGCCACCCCCGCCCATGCGGCGCCTTAACCCTGGGTAATCGGAATGTAGGAGGGCTGTCCGCGCACACGCTCCAGCCATGCACCCACGGCGCGATAGCTCCCCAAGTCGAAATCTCCTTCATGCGCCACGTGTGTGTAGGCATAAAGGGCGATGTCGGCGATGGAATAACGCTCTCCCACGAAAAACGCGCGCTCCCGTAAATGCTCTTCCATCACCTGCAAGGCAGCATGGCCCGCCTCCTGCTTTTGGGGCAGCACGGCGCGCTGGACGTCGTTCATTTCCAGATGGATCAACCAGTGCCGTACCGTGGCGATGTTCGGCTCGTGGCTGTACTGCTCGAAAAACATCCATTGCATCACCTGGGCGCGCGGGAAGGGCTCGCTGGGCAGGAAGGGAGTGCCCTCGGCCAGGTGGTGGATGATGGCGTTCGATTCCGCCAGAAATGTTCCGTCCTCCATTTCCAGCACGGGTATGCGGCCGTTTCGGTTCATTTTCAGAAACGCCGGCGTTCGGGTCTCGCCCTGCAAGATGTCGTACTCGATGCGCTGAAAGGGAATGCCCAACTGGGTCAGCAGCAAGCGCGCCTTATAGCCGTTTCCCGAAGGCAGGTAATCGTGAAGGCGTAACATGGCTCCTCTTCGGGTAGTCCCTTATGGGGTTTTATCTTATGGCGCACGGCGTACCTTTTCCGCATGCCTTTACCCGGAATACCCTTTACCTGAATTACATTGAGCCACTATGGCAAATTCCATGGAACGGCAAAAACGAATAATTCTGGCCGCAGGATTAGATATCATAATGCCAAGGCGCCCGGCGGCCGTGCCGAGGAGTAAATCGGCCCCACGCCTAGCGGGCCATTCCGCCGGGAATGGACGGCATGGACAGCCGGCGCAAGATCACCATATCCCCTTCATTGACCCCCAGCACCTTCCTCCCGAAGGCATCCAGGCGGATCGCCTCCCCGGACGCGGCGGGGTTGATGCGCGCCCAGGCGCGCAGGGGAGCCGGATGGGCCCCGAGTATTTCCAGCAGGCTGTCTTCCGTGGCGTCCAGGCGCTCCGCCTGGGCGGGGGCCAGCTCCAGCATGCGGCGCCGACCTTTCGCACCGGTATAGGGATCGTGCTCGTCATCGGCCCGCACAGGCACGCGGAAGCGCTCGCCTTCCAGTTTCCGGCGCAGGGCGGAGGTAGCCTCCTCGTCCACGCCGCCGTCCTTGCGCAGCACCACACCATAGCCCTCCCGCGCCCGCTCCAATGATATGTATCCGCCCACCACATCGGCCCGCACCAACTCCGGCTCGCGCCGCAGGGGGTCGCCATAGCCCCCGCCTCCGGCGGAGCGCATAATCACCACGTCGTTCTCCCGCAATGGGTAGCCGGTCACCTTACCCGGCGTGGCGAATTCCAGCTCCCGGCCCTCCCGCGAGATGGTCACAACGTAGGGCTGGGCGCTGGAGGCCCCCAGGATGCCGTAGGGCGGAATCACGGCGCGGTCGCTGAGCACCGAGTAGCTGCCCTCCTCGTCCAGCAACCGCACTTCGCGGCGCATGCCCAGTCCACCCCGGCGCATGCCCTCTCCGCCCGAGTCGGCCCGCAGTTCGCTCCGTTCCACCAGCAGGGGCATTTCGTTCTCGATGGATTCCGCCGATTGGATGGACTTGAGGTTGCCGAAATCCACATTGACGTAGGCGCTGGGGCCGTCTGCTTCCAGAAACCCTCCGTTGCCTCCGGCAGGTCCTTCGTAATACACGTACTGCCGCCCGCGGCGCTTGTTGTATCCGCCGATGGAGTTAGGGAAAGAGGTGCCGCAGAGATCGCCTGACACCAGCTCGGGAATAATCTGGGCCAGGGCGCCCAGGGTCACGGATACCGCCCGCTTGCGTACCTCCCCGTGGGCGCCGGCGGGCGCGTCGCCGCGCACGTCCACGATGGAGGCTTCCGGAGCATGCAGCTCAATGGGGCGGAAGGCCCCATGGTTGACCGCTCCGCCCGGATCGAGCGTGGATTTGACCGCCACGAACACCCCCGCCCCCGCCACGGCCAGGGAGGAGTTGACCACGCCCGGCACCTGGGGATTGGAGCCGGCAAAATCAGCGATGATGCTGTCCCCCCGCACGGTCAGCTTGAGGCGCATCAGCACCGGGTCCAGCCGTCCGTCGTTGTAGAATTCCAGGTAATCCTCGTGACAGTATTCCCCGTCCGGCAGCTTCGCGATCTGCTCCCGCAGGCGCCGCTCCGTGCGGTCCAGGTTCAGGGCCACGGCCTGATGCACCTGCTCGCGTCCATACTTCTGGTAGAGTTTACCGATGCGGTTCTCCGCCACCCGGCAGGCGCCCAGGGAAGCGTAAAAGTCCCCTTCCCTCTCTTGGGGCACTCGCATATTGTGCATGAGCAGGGCCATGGCCGCCTTGTTGAGGCGCCCCCGCTCGATAATCTTGATGGGTGGGATGCGCACCCCTTCCTGATAAATGTTGGTGGACATGCCCGAATAACTGCCGGGCACCATGCCACCCACGTCAACCCAGTGCGCCCGCACGGCGGGAAAGATCATGGGCTGCTCCTGCTCGTCGAAGACCGGGTAGAGCAGGGTCACATCATTGAGGTGGGTGCCGCCGCGGTAGGGGTCGTTGAGCAGGATCACGTCCCCCGGATGCAGGTCGTTCTCGAAATCGTCCATGGCGCAGCGCACCCCCCAGGGCAAGGGCAGCACGTGGCCCGGATGGTCCCAGGATTGGGCAACCATCTGCCCCTCCGTGTCGAAGAGCGCGCAGGAAAAGTCGTCGTACTCGTAAATCACCGAGGAGTAGGACGCGCGGATGATGGTCACCCGCATCTCCTTGACAATGGCGATCAGGCCCTCGCACACCACCTCCAGGGTGATGGGGTCAAGCGGCGGAGCCTGCCCGCCGGGTTGGGATTTGTCCTTGCTCATGGCGCTGCGCGCTCCAGCATCAGATCACCTTGCTCCAGCACCGCGGCCCGCCAGCCGGGAGGCACAACGGTGGTGGCGCCATTTTCCTCTACAATTGCCGGGCCGGTTACCCCAGCTCCCCGAGGCAGCAACTCCCGCTCGTACACGGCCGTGGAATGGAATTTTCCCGAGAAATAAACCTGCCGCGTCCCATCCTTCCCGGTCAGGCGGGCCGTGTCCAGCTTGCCTTTTCCCGGCCAGGGCGGCCGCGCGGGCTTGGGCACGCGGCCCACGGAAGCCAGCTTGAAGCTCACGATTTCCGTGGCTTCCGCGCTGCGGTGACCGAAGCGCCGTTCGTGCACTTCGGAGAATGCGGCCTCCAGCGCCTCGACGGATTGGATCGATGCGGGCAGGTCCACGTCAAGCTCCCAGGATTGCCCGAGGTAACGCATGCCCAGGCTGCGCAGGGTGTGAATGGCCCGCGGCGGCACGCCCTCCTCGCGGAGCCGGGCCCGGCCCTGATCCTCCATTTCGCGGAACAGATTCTCGATTTCCGCGAAATTCACCGTGCGCGGCTGCATGGCCCGGGTGCGCACGGCGTCCTGGCGAATGTCGGAAATCAGGGAGCCGAAGGCCGCGAAGTTGCCCGGCGCCAGGGGCACGAGCACCCGCAGCATTTCCAACTCCTCGGCGATCCATGCCGCATGCATGGGCCCCGCCCCACCATAGGCGTTGAGGATGAAATCCCGCGGATCGAAGCCCTTGCCGATGGAAATCTGCTTGATGGCGCTCACCATGCGCGCCACGGCGATGCGGATGATTCCTTCCGCCAGCTGCTCGGTCTCCAGGGAGGGAATGCGCTTCCCGAGCTTCGCGATGGCCTTCAGCGCCAGGGCCTCGTCCAGAGCCAGCGCGCCACCCAGCCTGCCGCCTGGGCGCAGCCGCCCCAGCAACAGGTTGGCGTCGGTAACGGTGGGTTCGGTGCCGCCCTGGCCGTAGCAGGCCGGGCCCGGCTGGGCTCCCGCACTGCGCGGTCCCACCATCAGAATATCGCCCGCGTCCAGCCAGGCGATGCTGCCCCCGCCGGCGCCCACGGTGTTGATCTCGATCTGCGGGGTGCGGTTGGCGTACTCGCCGATGTATTGCTCATTGGAAACCGGGGCGTGCAATCCTTCCACCAGGCAGACATCCGTGCTGGTGCCGCCCATATCGCAGGTGATTTGGTTTTCGATGTCCAGCAGCGCCCCCAGATGCAGCGCCGCGGCCACGCCTCCCGCCGGCCCGGAGAGCACTGTATGCACGGGCAGCTTGCGCGCCCGCTCGGCGGAGGATACCCCGCCGTTGGAAGTCATGATGAATATTTTCCCGCCGTAGCCCCCTTCCGCCAGCCGCGCCTGCAGACCACCCAGGTAACCGTCCATCAGCGGGCCGATGTAGGCGTTGAGAGCCGTGGTGTTGAAGCGCTCGTACTCGCGGTACTGGGGCAGCACCTCGCAGGATGCGCACACGAACCAACCCGGCAAAGTCTCGGCGGCCAGACGCACGGCGGCCTGTTCATGGGCCGGGTTGGCATAACTGTGCAGAAAGCACACGGCCAGGGCCCCCGGCTGCCCGGCTGGGATCGCAGCCAGGGCCTCGCGCAACTGCGCCTCCCGCATGGGCACGCGCACGGAGCCGTCGAACATCATTCGCTCCTCGATTTCCAGGGTGCGCGTGCGGGGCACCAGGGGCGGGGTCTTGAGGGACTTGATATCGTAGAGCACGGGACGGTTGGTGCGCGCGATCTCCAGCACGTCCCGGAAGCCCTGGGTGGTGAGCATCCACACCTCGGCCCCCTTGCGCTCCAGGATGGCGTTCGTGCCCAGGGTGACACCGTGAACGAGGCGTTCCACGGCCGCCAAATCCACTTCGAGCAGGAAAAGCACATCCAGCACGCCCTGCACAGGATCGGAAGGGGTGGAAGGGGCCTTGGCATATCGAAACGCCGCGGCGCTCTCGTCATAAAGTACCCCGTCGGTAAAGGTTCCGCCTACGTCCACGCCTACCCACAGCACGCGTTATTCTCCTTCCGTCCGCTTGACTTGGCCGCTGCTCCGCCGCCCTGGCCTGCCCGCGCGCAGGCCAGGGGGGCTCCGCGCGCATGCTGGATTCTGTTTGCAAACCCTCGTCACACCACATTGTCATTCTGAGGCCCGTGCAGCGGGCCGAAGAATTGTTATCAGCCGGTAGGATTCTTCGCTCCGCCCTTCGACTCCGCTCAGGACAAGCTCAGCATGATATAGCGGCGGAATGTTAAGCACGATAATCGGCTATTTCAAACTGAGCCTAATGCTCTACGCGATTGGCTGGAATAATTCCAGGGGGTTCAGCCCTTGCCTTGCAGCCGCCGCCACAGGCCCATCATCACCGCCAGATCCTGCGCCGCCTCGCCCACACCCTTGAACAGGGTGCGCCCTCTCCCGGCGCTACCGGGAGCGCTCTCCAGCAGATCGAACAGGTCCCCCTCCAGCCGCTGGGCGCTCCAACCCGCCTTGAGGGCCGCCAGGCAATCCCCCGATTCCTGCAGCGCCACGGGCGTGTCCACCCAGCTGCGGCATTCCAGGAAGGCCTCGGGCGGCAGCTCCTGCTTGGCGGGCACGGCGGAGCCAATGGCGGAGATATGGCAGGTTTGCGGCACATCCCCCCAATGGAAAAGGGGAGCGGTGGCCGCGCTGGCCGCAACGATGCAGTCGGCCCGGGCCAGCTCGGAACCTGTGTCCGTGCAGCGTTTGACCCGCCCGGCCAGGGAAGCGCTCAGGTTTTCCAGCAGGCGCCGGTAAGCCCCCTCGGTGCGGGTCACCACATGGATCGCCTCCAGTTCAGGCCAGGCCGCCGAAAAGGCGGCCAGGTGGGAGGCGGCCTGTACACCCGCCCCGAATACCAGCAGACGCCGGCTCCGCGGCCGCAGGTGGCAGGTGGCCGCGGCGGTCACCGCGGCGGTGCGCAGGGCGGTGAAGGGCCCGGCGTCCACGGTCAGCAGCAGCCGTCCGTTGGCGGCATCGTAGAGAAAAACGTCCCCGCTAAGCAGCGGTTGGCGCTCCGGCGCCCGGTGCACGAATTTCACGGCGATAAAGCTATCCGTGGCGGCGGGCATGTACAGGCCCGAGCGGCTTGAGCCGGGTACCTGCATGTGAATGCGGGGCGGGGCAGCCACATCCTCCCGGCGCCGTTCGGTGAAGAACGACTGCACCACCCGCTGGGCCTCCAGGGGCGGCAACAGTTTCCTCAGCCGCTCGCCGTCCAGGTAGGGTACAGAAGCCACCATGCCCGCCTTGCCGCGCCCCGCCAGGTGCAGGGGAAGATGTGGGTTTCTCCCGCGCGGGCGCAG
>JAPUIH010000158.1 GCA_027297205.1 SAR324 cluster bacterium
CTCGAGGAGTTGACGGAGGATTGTGACAACGTTCTACTTGCGGGGCATGTAGGGCGTGCGGAAATTTCGGTTCTGATGGAAAGGTGTTCGGTGGCGCTTGCGCCGTATCGCAGCACTTGGGATTTCATGGCCTCAATCCCCACAAAGGCCATTGAATATTTAGCAGGGGGGGTCCCGATCCTATCCAGTTTGAAAGGCGAACTTGAGAATCTCTTGTCGCAAAACAATTGCGGGATTACTTATGCAAACGAAGATCCGAAAACCTTCGTGGAGCAACTCTTGTGGCTTTACGATCATCCCGGCAAAAGAGCCGAAATGTCGCGAAACGCCAAACGACTGTTTGACAGGGAATTTGCTGCGGAAAAAGTATATCAAAATATGGCAGATCACTTGCAATCAATTGTATCTGCATATAGACGCAGGGCAATATAGAGGGCTGGTCAGTTCTGCAATTGCAATCAGCCGGACCCGCATCGCAGCCGCAGGACGAAGATGTCCATTGGATTGGCTCCGCGATATCACAAAATTTCTCCGTAAAGCGCGAACAGTTTCTCTTTCTCGTTATGCCAGTTGTAGTTTTTGAGTGCGGCCATCCGGCCCATCCGGCCCATTTCCTCGGCCTCACGGGCATTATCCAGCAACCAGGTCACAGCCTCGGCGATCGCTCTTGCATCGGTTGGATCGACCAACAATCCGCATCCCGCGCCATCAACGATTTCCCGCAACACTGGGAAATCCGATGCCACGACGGGGATGCCCGCGGCCATGTATTCGAACAGCTTAACGGGATATGCGTCCACATATTCCGGAATTGGGTGCAGCACGGATAGCCCTACCCGCGCCCGGCCGAGGATTTGGACAACCTCTTCTTTCGGTACCACCCCACGGTATTGCACACGGCCCCACCCATCGGCCGCGGACAATTCATCAATGAGATCGTCCCGCTCGAGGGGCCCCGCCAACTCCAACCGTACATCCAAATTGGGTGGCATCCTGTGTATTGCCTCCAGCATGGTGAAGGCGCCACGATTCTTGGTGATCCCTCCAATATAGGCTACGAGCGGTTCACGCCGGCTATAGCCAGAGGCATCTGGAAGCCGGTAAATTTCGAGATCCGGATAGTTCCTCAATAGAATCGTGCGCTTGCGCGGGAACCGGTGGGCGATAGTTGGTGTTACGCATACCACGCCATCGAACAGGCGGCCGCCACACCACTCCGCAAGTCCACCCATGGCGGCGGCAATGCGGCGCATGGGAAGGGGAATCCAGTGCTTGTTGAGTATATTTTGGGGGATGTTCTCGTGAACGTCGTATATGACTCGGTTTCCAAATAATTTCAGGAGCATGCCAATGGGAATGAGCTCGGGATCATGAAAATGGTACAAATCCGCCCGTTCTTGCAGGGCCGCCCTAAATACTTGCCAGACGGTGCGCGTCATTCGTTCGCGCCGGCCGGACGGCACTGGGAGGGGGTGGATGCGCACGGCGCCGCCATCGGCAGGCTCGTCAGTGGGTACGATTAGAACGATCTCGTCAGCGCCCCTGACCAGGGAGAGGCATTCCAGATGGTATATCCGATTGTCGAAGGGTGGATGGACCGAGGTCAGGTGCGCAATTTTCATTCGGCCCACTCCCAGTGCAGCAGGTCCGCCAGATGCAGAATATTGTAGGGGTCCCAGCGGCGGGCGGCGGGCAGATCGCTCAGGCCCGTGTCCCCGCGGAGAAACGAATTGGCAAAGCTGCTCTTGGCCAGGGCCTCGCCCCGGGCCTTTACGAGTGCATCCGTCCAGGATTGCTGGGGCGCATTGAATCCCAGTTTATGGGTGCGCCAGGCCACGGACTCGGGGACATGCCGCGCCAGGTAGCGTCTGGGCAGATACTTTGTCCAGCCATCTCGCATCTTATGCCGCAGGGGCAGCCGATGGGCCAACTCCACCAGCCGGTAATCCAGGAAGGGCAGCCGGGTTTCCATGCCGAGGGCCCCAGCGGTGCGGTCGTCGTAACGCAGCAAGTTGGGCAGGGTGTTGGTCTGCAATTCCGCGGCGTGCAGGTGGCGCTGATCTCGTACAATTTCCGGGATTGGTTCTCCCAGCTTGGAAAACAAGCCGCGCCGGTAAATATTCCGCGTCCGTGACAGCCGGATCATGCGTTGCAGGCGGGGCAGCGTAAAATAAACCAGGTAGGCGAGCATGCTCCGCATCGAGAGCCTGGAATGGCGTGAGGCCGCCACCATGTGGCGCAGCATGCGATAGATGTTGGGCAAATAACCCAGGGCCACGCTGACGTAATAGCGCTCGTAACCAAGAAAATTCTCATCCCCGCCCTGTCCGGAGATCACCACCGGAATTCCTTCCTGGCGGATACTGCTGAGGATTGCCCAATGCACGTAAAGCGAAAGGGAGGCGAAGGGCATGGCCTGGTGCCGGGTCAGGCGCGGTTCCTCTTCCAACATTCGTCCCAGGTCCGGCGCGATAAAATGCGCATCAATGCCGCAGGCCCGGGTTACCTGCCCGGCATATGCGGATTCGTCTATGGCTGGGTTGTCCGGGAATCTGGAGGTGAAAGTCATGATTCCCCTCCCCCGTACCCTGGAGGCGGCGACCGCAAGAACGGAAGAATCCACCCCGCCGGAGAGGGTAATCGCTACGGGCACATCCGCAATAAGCCGCAGGCGCAGCGCATCCTCGATAATTTCGCTGAAGGAATCCAAAGCCTCCTCGTCAGAGAGTTCCAGGTCCGGCTGTTGGGGCAGGTCCCAATAACGCCAGCTCCGCGATTGCCCGCTGTGGAGATCGAGGGTGAGGCAGTGTCCGCCGCGCAGTTCGTGAATCTGCTCGTAGATCGTTTCCTCGCCATCGTCTATGCGATGGTCGACCAAATAGCGGATCAGGTTGCGCGGAACGATTCTGGGCCTCATGCCGGGCAGCATGAGCAGGGGGGCGATCTCACTGGCAAACGCGAATCGCCCTTCACGGTGCGTGTAGTAGAGAGGCTTGATGCCCAGGCGGTCCCGGCTCAGGAACAGGCTTTGCCGTGGATGGTCGTAGATTGCAAACGCCCACATCCCGTTAAACCGGTCCACGCAGCCGGTTCCCCACGCATCATAGGCCGCCAGAATCACTTCGGAATCGGTTGCGGTCTCAAAGCGGTAGCCCAGCCCGGTCAACTCCGTGCGCAGGTCCTGGAAGTTGTAAATTTCCCCATTGTGGATCAGCCAGGTTCCATGGGGGCCCGCCATGGGCTGGCGGCCCGCCGCCGACAGGTCAAGTATGGAAAGCCGGCGATGCCCGAGCCCCAGGGTCAGTGCCTGGGCCGTCAGCTCGTCGTCATGCAGTCTTTGGCCATCAACGGTGACCCCAAGTAGGCCCTCGGCATCCGGCCCGCGATGCGCCAGTTCCCGGGTAGCGGCCCGCAACAACGCGGCATCGAACCCTTGGGGCATCGGCTCGGGGCCGGCGCAAAATCCGAAAATTCCACACATAATCCGGCTGCGATTTAGTGAACTGTTAAATGATGAATCGGCTCTTGGCCTGGGGCGCGGCGATTGCGTATCACGATCAGGCGTGCGTGGTTGAAACAGATCGGCCACACCGTATTTTGCAACGCCAAGAGGTCATACCGAAAGCTTTCGCACCGCGTTGGTGGAGACGAGCAGGAGGGCCATATAGCTGGCCGCAATAGACAGAGCATAGCAAAAAATCGTCGCTTCCGGTGTAAGCTGAAAATACTGCGCAGCCACGAACACGGCAATCACTCCACAAAACCGTATCCCATCCCAGAACAGCAAGCGATCCTGGTGCTCGAGAATTAGCAATGTCTGCGAAAGGGGATATGCAATAAATTGCGCCAGGAACATGATCACCATGGGGCGGATATACACGCCTGCTTCCCGCCAGGAAGCCCCGAACGCCAGCTCAAAAATCGAGGGACCGAGCAGGGCAATCGGTACCAGGATACCCAGCCCGAAAACCAGCAGGCGCAGGGCGAACCTGCGGTAAATCCTCCGAAGAGCGTCGTTTCCCTGCTGGGCGGCCTGCGAGGCCTCGGCGAAATAAATATCTCCTATGGCCTGGGCGATCAGTTGGGTGGGCAGGGCCACCACACGCTGTCCAAGGGCGAACCAACCGGCGACCTGCATCCCAAACAGGGAGGCCAATACCAGCGGAGGCAAAATCCCCACGGCGGTGGTGAGCAGTGCCGAGCCGGAGGAATAAATCGGAAAGCGCTTATAGCGTGACGCAACTTTCCGCAGTTCGCCGAAATGAAGAGGATTCCGGAGGGTGCGAATGTCTTTTGCCGAATAATTCACGTAGGTAAACAGGCCGGAAAATTGGCCGACCAGTTGGCCCAACACCAGACCCAGGGAGCCCGCTCCCGCAAACCCCGCGGCAATCTGCGTGGCCACTTGGGCAGAGCTGTGGGTTACGTTGACTTTTGCCAGCTCGGCGTATTGTTTCTTCCGCACGGTCCATCGGTTGAAGGCAGCCAAGATACCCGCGGCGAACAGCCCCAGGGGCAGCAGCCAGAGCAAAGGGCGCAGTCCGGCGGTGCCTGTCCGTGCCACCAGAAAGTCTCCGGCCAGGGCCTGCACAAGCAATATCAACAGGGCAGTCAAGGAGACCAATAGGATGGAGAGCCAGAACAAACGAATGGCGGCCTCGTCGTCCGCGGGCAGAGGGATCGCCCACTCGTAGCGCAATGCGCTTACCACCAACAGGATGGTGAGGATGGACGTGTACACGGATAGGGCGCCAAATTCGGCGGGTGTGTATAGCCGAGTCAAGAGGGGCGCGCTGAGCACGATCAACCCATGACCAAAGGCAGTCCCGCCGGCCAATACGAAAACATTACGGAGGAAACTCCCGGGGGGGAGGTATCTTGCGATTATATTTTCGGCAAGGCTCATTTGGCTCGCGGGCACGGATGAATTACTGTTCCGAAGAAATCCAAACACCGGCATCGCAAAGGCATGCGACGGGAAATTAGCGGTAACCGGTTGTGGGAGCGGAAAAGCATTTGAGAGGTGAGTGGTGGCGCGTGAGGAGCACCATGCAATCCGTGATGCTACCGCCGCGTGATGTGAATAATTCCGGTTTCATTCGCTGGGCTTAATGTATTGAATGCCAGTTTACGATTATGTAACCGGGAGTAACTACTAAGTTGTATATCCCGCTTACTGAATGTCGACGCCGAATAATATCCAATTACTCCCCAGTAATTATAAGCCTATAATTGGTAAAAGGTTCAATCAGCTTTCTTTACCCATAATTCCATGATTGCGCCAC
>JAPUIH010000159.1 GCA_027297205.1 SAR324 cluster bacterium
ATCGTGGCGAATCAACTCAAACTTCGGGTGGTCCATCAGATGCCGGATGTTCTCCCTGCTGCCCGTAAAAAAGTTGTCGAGGCAGATTACGTCCGAACCGGAATCCAGCAACCGTTCGCAGAGAAAAGAGCCGATAAAGCCCGCTCCGCCTGTCACCAATACACGATCCATAATCCTTCCATTCCGCCCGCTGCATTATTTGCGGCTGCGAATGCCTCCGCGGCGGGCCAGACATTTAAATATTTCCGTAAATTCCCACATATTTCACTAGAGCGGGAGGCATTCAAGATTGAGACCCAGCCCCCGGAAACCGCCCGATTTTTTCCTCTGCCCTGCGCAAAGCCGGGGGTACTTGCTTCCAGCCCACCGCAGGAGCCAGCAATATCATGATATCCGCCGCCCTATCCACCGCGATTGGCGGCTGACCTGCCGCGCACGAAAAGCCGGCTGCAACGCCATCATTTTTTGACCGAGCCCTACCGGCCCGGCTTGTCCAACAACACCGGGCCTGTTATTATGGGGGCTGGATGATGCATTATTGGAGCTATACCGTCCCCTCCAGCGTCCGCCAATTGGGTGGATAGCGCAGCGCCGTTCAAGGCATGCCAGCCTGCCACAATTCCCGGAAAATGATAGGCGCCACGCGCAGCCTGGCCACAGGCGGCATAGGCATCACCGAACCTGCGCCGGCACTTGACCCTCATCCCCGCTGTCGGGTGATGCCCGCAATGCGGGAGTTTGGCAGGACGCATGCACGCACATTCTACTGTGGACGTATGAGAGATGCCCATATGCTAAACAGTGGCTCCGGCAAGTCTGGATGGAGCGCAGTCAGGAAGGATCAAGGATGGCAAGACTAGCCGCATGGGCTCGAATTTATTTGGCGCCCAGCCTCCATGATCTCGCTTGGGTGCCCCTATCGATTTTCCTGGCTTATTGGCTGCGCTTTAATCTGGGACCCATTCCCACCTCTGACCGCGCGGGCATGATCATGATGATCGTATTGGCAATCGTGATCCACGCACCTCTCTTTTACCAATTTGGGCTGTTCAGGATTGTCTGGAGTTTCGTTTCGCTGCCCGATGTGTTGCGCATCGTTAGGTCCGTTGGACTGGGGGTGCTCGCCGTGAGCCTCGCCATATTGATTGTGCAACGCGCCGAAGGCGTGCCACGTTCCGTCTTTTTGCTCTACCCGCTGATCTTGCTGTTCGGCCTGACCATCCCCAGGGTGCTAATGCGGGCCGCCATCGGGCGCAAGACCCGCTTGACCACACAAGACCAGCAGCGCGTGCTCGTTGTGGGTACGGGAAATCAGGCGGAGAGGGCCTTGCGCAATATTCTGCAAAGCTCGCGCTACATGCCCATGGGTCTGGTCGCGGAGTCTCCGGATATGGGCGGGCGGGAAATTCACCGGGTGCGGGTTCTGGGCGGCATTGCGGATATTCCCGATTTGGTGCGCAAACTGGATGTGGAGCTGGTGGTGCTGGCCCTGGAGGAGGAAGGCCGGAAATCCGCGGGTGAAATTATCCAGTTCTGCGCATCGGCAAAGGTGCCGTGCCGGGTCGTTTCCAGCAGCGAGCATGGGGGGGACGGGCTGAACGGCGGTGATTGGGCGCTGCGGCCGGTCACGCTGGAGGATTTGCTCTTTCGCACACCGGTGGCTTTGGATGCATCGGCGACCAAGGAGTTTATTCGTGGCAGGCGCGTTCTTGTCACTGGCGGCGGCGGATCGATCGGATCCGAGCTTTGCATGCAACTCGCCGCCAACGGTGTGGGGCGGCTTTTAATTGTGGACAGCAGTGAGTTCAATCTGTTCCAGATCGAGCAGAATCTCGCCCAGCGCTACCCTAATGCGCCAGCCACCCCGTTGCTTGGCGATATCAAGGACCCTGCTGCAATGGAAAGGTTGTTCGAGGCCTTTCAACCAGAGATCGTGTATCATGCAGCGGCCTATAAGCATGTGCCGTTGCTTGAATCAAATCCCATTCCCGCGGTTGTCAACAACGTACTTGGGACAAGGAATGTCGCCCAAGCCGCCGACAAATACGGTTGCACGCATTTTGTGCTGATCTCCACGGACAAGGCGGTCTATTCCACCAGCCTGATGGGCGCCACCAAACGCGTCGCGGAAATATTCGTGCAATGCCTGAATGACCGCTCACAGACCCGGTTCATCACCACAAGATTCGGCAATGTGCTCGGCTCCGCGGGTTCGGTGATTCCCATATTCGAGCAACAGATTGCAAACGGAGGTCCCGTCACGATCACCCATCCGGATGCCACCCGCTACTTTATGACCATACCAGAGGCAGTGAGCCTGATCCTCGCCGCGGGTTCCATCGGCTTTGGCGGAGAGCTATTCGTTCTCGATATGGGTGAGCCCGTGAACATCCGGGAAATTGCCGAGAAGCTGATCCGCCTCAAGGGTCTGGAACCAGAGCGGGATATCCCCTTGGTCCAGATCGGACTGCGTCCAGGAGAGAAAATGCAAGAGGAACTCTTTCACCATTGGGAGCAGTCCGTAGGTACGTCGCATCCCCACCTCATGATCGCCGCCGGGCAGGACAGCAACTACGGCTGGGAATTGCTCGGGGAGGGCATTGCTTCCCTCGAGTCAGCGGCAAAAGCCGGGGATTTCGAGGCCATTCTTAAGCAATTGAAGACGATGCTTCCGGAATTCAGGGAGGCAATGGCAAAGAATGTTGAACGGGCAAAGGAAGTTGATTCGGCATGAACGCCCGGTCAACGCGGAATATAGCCCGCTCGGTGGCGTGTGTTAATCCACCCATTGACGGCTCGGGATACTCCATAACGCGCTCATGCAGGCCCTCCCCAGGCGGAAACACAACCGAATAGAAACCGAGGGAATGGAAAACCAGCACTCATCCCGACCAGCAAATAGCCGCACTTTCCCACTCCAGTGGAGCGCGCTGCTGAGCCGGGAATTCTGGATCACGTTTTTCACCTACCTGCTCTTCGCGGCAAGCACATTTACCATTAGCGGTGTCGAACTCTCGGTAATGTTTCTGTACCTGCTGACCGCTTACCACTTTCTGCGTGGGCCGGTCCCGATGGGCATTCCCAAATGGCTGGCCGCCCCATTCATTCTGTGGATTCTTGTGGCTGTGGGCTCCGCCCTGGCCAATCCCGAACCCGCGGCCACCCTGTTGTCTCTGCGCCACCAGTACCGGATATTGCTCCCGTTTGCGCTCCTGCTGGCCCTCAGGCACGTAGAGCTTGAGCGGCTGCTCAAGGTATATCTCGCTTTCGCCTGTGTAGCGGCGGTCTACGCCCTCTTTCAAACGGCATTCGCGGTGGATTTGATGAGGCCGCAAGGCAGAATTATCTTCGATGAAGTTGCGGGCTTCGGGATCAATGGCGTGATTTACCGGGCGCGCGGCAATTTCGCCGGCACCAACGCCTTCGGATTCCTGATGATGGCAACCAGCCTGATGTTCGCGGGATTGGCCGGTGCGCGCCTGCCCCGGGGCCGGCGGACGTGGCTGTTTGGGGCGCTGCTCACGGCCGGGGGGCTGCTGGCATCCATCAGCCGCGCGGCCTGGCTGGGCGCGCTGGTGGGCTTGCTGGTACTGGCGATGCGGCTGCCGCGCCGTTGGGCGGCAGCCATCGCATCGGCCGCCCTGGCGCTGGCGATTCTTGCCATCATTGTGATGAATTCGAACTGGGTGGAAGAGGAACTGCGCTTCCTCGCACAAATTCCGCTGATCGGACGGCTCGCCGGAATGCATATTTCCAACGATTCAGCGCAGGTGCGCTTCGTGCTTTGGGACGCGAGTATCCGCGGCATCAAGGAAAAACCTCTGTTGGGCGCCGGGTTCATGAATCGCGGGGCCATGCTGAAAAATCTCCGCCCGCCGGAACGATTACGCGCGATCTTTCCCATCAGGGCAAGCGGCGATGACACGCATAATATTTTCCTTCAAGTCACCTATTATTTTGGGTTGCTGGGTTTGGGGGCCTTCCTTTCCATGTGGGCAGCGGTCATTGCCTGGAACCTGCGCTGCATCAAAATCGCAAATGGCCGCTTCCCCCTCGAGACAGGTGTTCTCTGGGGCAGCAGCGCGGTCTTCGCGGCCGCTTTGATCGATGGCCTGTTCCATGACAATTTCTTTGGAGCCGTGGCGAACTTTACGATTATGATCTGTATGGGGCTGTCCTTTTTCGCCGGTCTGCGCATACATGAGCAAATTGCCTCCCACCGTAGCGCCGGGTAGATCACCGCGAACGGCACAGGCCGCTTGCATATTCCCATTGACCGCCACGCAATGGATTTTCCCTAACTCCCGCCAATTATGAACACCGGCAACGCAAATCAGACTGCACCCGCGGCGGACTATACGCTGGTCACCGAGATTGCCGGCGCGCAAGTGACCCGCCAGCAGGTGGAACGTCACGCCCATCGCTACTACTGGGCCGCGCAATATTGTGCGGGAAAGGACGTGCTGGAGGTGGCCTGTGGCAATGGCCAGGGGCTGGGGTA
>JAPUIH010000016.1 GCA_027297205.1 SAR324 cluster bacterium
GCTCACCCATCTGGACAACGATTTCTCGCGGGCCGAGGCCTTGCTGCACACCATGCTTGCCAAGCGCGACCAGTGGTTGCGCCATGTACAGGATCAGCCCGCCGGGCAACTGCGCGCCCAACTGGAGCGGGTGCTGGCGCACTTGGCGCGCGCAGCCCTTGGCGAAGCCCACGAGGCGCTTCCCGGCTGGGCGAGGCAAGCCCTGCCGCCGCTGGCCAGTTTTGCCGCGCTACAACTGAGGGACACGGATCATTTGCCCGCTCTTCAGTCTCTGCTGGAGGTGCAGCAAATCCCAGCCCCCGAACCCGGGCATCTCGCTGCCTGGCAGGGACTGGCGGAGCTACTGCTTACCACCCAGTACAGTTGGCGCAAGCGGCTCGACAAGAACAGCGGATTCCCCGCGCCTTCCAGTGGCCGCGACGAGGACGAGCAGGCTCTGTTCGGTGAAATGAAAACGGACTTGGCGCAACTGCTGGGAAATCTCGCGCCGGAGGAGCGCCTGCGGGCCGCGCTGCAAGACTTGGCCGAGCTGCCCCCTCTTGCCTACCCCGACGCACAGTGGGAACTGCTGGAGGCGCTGCTGACCCTGCTGCCCCTGGCCGTGGCGGAATTGCAACGCGCCTTCGCCGCGGCGGGCAAAGTAGATTTCATCCATGTCGCCCTCGCCGCCAGCCATGCCTTGCACCAGGCCGGCGCCGCCCAGGGCAGCTCCTCCCTCGATTACGGCATTCGTCATTTGCTGGTGGATGAATTCCAGGACACCTCCTTCAGCCAGTTTCAGTTGCTGGAGCGTCTCACCTCCGGGTGGAGCCATGATGGCGGGCAAACCCTGTTTCTCGTGGGCGATCCCATGCAGTCCATATACCGCTTCAGGGAGGCGGACGTGGGCTTGTATTTGCGGGCGCGGGCCCAGGGCGTGGGGAAGATCACCTTGTCAGCTTTGACCCTGGAAATGAACTTCCGGTCCCAGGCGGGGGTGGTGGCCTGGATCGACACGGCCTTTCGATGCGTCTTTCCCGGCGAAGAGCATCCGGTGAGCGGAGCCGTCCCCTACAGCCCCAGCAAGGCGGCGCGCCCCGCCGCGGCATCGCCTGCCGTACAATTCCATCCCCGGCTGGAGCGCAACAGCGAGCAGGAAGCGCGGCAGGTCGTGACCCTCGTGCGGGCCGCCCAGGCCGAAAGGCCCGCCGGGGAGGTGGCCGTACTGGTGCGCTCCCGCAGTCACCTCAGCGCCATCCTGCCAGCGTTCCGCGAGGCCGGCCTGGCCTACCGCGCCATCGACATCGACCCGCTCCAGGCCAGGCCGGCGGTGCAAGACCTATTGGCCCTGACCCGGGCCCTGTGTCATCCGGCGGACCGGGTGGCCTGGCTGGCCGTGCTGCGCGCGCCCTGGTGCGGGCTGCTGCTCGCGGACTTGGAAGCCCTGGCCGCCTCCGGCCAGCCATGCACCTTGTGGGAGGTCATCGACGATCCCGCGCTCCAGCAAGGCTTGAGCGGGGAGGGCGCCGCACGGGTTGCGCACTTGCGCGAAGTGCTGGGCGGTGCCTTGCGGGAGCGGGCACGGCGCCCCCTGCGCCTGCTGGTGGAAGGGGCCTGGCTGGCCATGGGCGGGGCTGCGGGTCTGAGCGATGGCGAACTCGCGGACGCGGAAGCATATCTTACACTGCTGGAGCAGATGGAAGAGCGCGGAGAACCGCCCGATCCAGCGCGCCTTGAGAAGGGCGTTGCAACCCTCTTCGCGCCACCGGACCCTCATGCCCTTCCGCAACTGCAAGTGATGACCATTCACCGCGCCAAGGGCCTTGAGTTCGATACGGTGATCCTGCCGGGTCTGGGCATAAAACCCCGGACAGACGTCTCTCCGCTGCTGTTATGGACCGAGTTGGCCGCCGGGCAAGGAGAGGGTGAGCAGCTGCTGCTGGCCCCCATCAATGAAACAGGGGAGTCGCAGGACCCTATCTTTGCCTACCTGACCAGGCTCAACAGGGCCCGCGCCACCCACGAAACAGGGCGCCTGCTCTATGTGGCCGTCACCCGCGCCAGGGAACAGGTGCATTTACTGGGTCACGCAGCACCGAACGCCGACGGGGAGGCAATGCCCGAGGCGGGCTCATTGCTGAGAAAGATGTGGGAAGTGGCGGCGCCCGAGTTCGCGGCCCTAAGCAAGGGACAAGATGCTCCCGTGGCCGCGGGTTCACCATCGCTGAGACCCGCCGCCGCTTCCGGAGCCTCGCCATCCGGTGAGGAGCTTCCCAATCTGAGACGGCTTCCCGCGAATTGGAGGCTCCCCGCCGCTCCACAGGACGCGCCGGGACATCAAGGAGCACCATCCGCCTCACGGGACGCGGCGCACCCGGCCAGCGCACCTGAGTTTTTGTGGGCCGGAGACACGGCCCGCCATGTGGGTACGGTGGTGCACGGGATGCTGCAGCAAATTGCCGCCGAGGCAAACCCCGGCGCTGCCGGGCATCCGCCGGCCCAGCCGGAAAGGATACGCGGCGCCCTGGCGCGGCTGGGAGTGCCCGTGACCGACCTGGAGCAAGCCACGGAAAAGGCCTTGCTCGCGGTGCAGCGCACCCTGGCCGACCCCAGGGGCCGCTGGCTGTTACAGGCTCACACGGACGCGGCCAGCGAACTCTCCCTGACGGGCATCATCAGCGGCAGGCCGCTGCACGTGCAGATCGACCGCACTCTGGTGGATGAGCACGGCGTGCGCTGGATCGTGGACTATAAGACCGGCAGCCACCAGGGCGGTGACCTGGCGGGATTCCTGGACAGCGAGCAGGAACGTTACCGCGGGCAACTGGAAAACTATGCCCGTATTATGCGCAAATATGACCCCGGTCACCCGATCCGGGTGGGGCTGTATTTCCCCTTATTACAGGAATTCCGCGACTGGATACCGCCGGAGGATGACCAGGGCTGAGTGCTAAGGGCGGTTGCCAGACCACCGCCCGTCGGATAGTTTGAACCAGGTGGAGCGGCGGAGAGCGCGGCGCCCTCCATCCACATCCCTGCCTTCCCTACGCAAGCGCCCGTAGCTCAGCTGGATAGAGCACTGGCCTTCGAAGCCAGGTGTCCCAGGTTCGAGTCCTGGCGGGCGCGCTAGGAACGACAAGAGAACGGCCACCCAGGGGGCGGGATTAAGTTTTGCACCAGAGCCATCCAATCGGCCTGAAAGAAAGAGCACGATTGCCGGGAAATTCCCTCCCCTGAATGGGCCCTCTCCACAAGGGGACAAAGAGGGGCAAACTGCATGGTGTAAAGTGGCCGGAAATAATGAGTGCCCCTCGCAGGGATTTCAACC
>JAPUIH010000160.1 GCA_027297205.1 SAR324 cluster bacterium
GGTGCTGATACCTCAGCCTGGAAAAGAAATCGAATTGCGCAAGTAATCCCTTCTCCATCCCCGGACATGGAGTTGTCCGGGGATGATTACAACTCTTCCCGGTAATTCCCACTGTCCTGCTGGTAATTTCATTCACCCAGAAAATTTTGGTTCGCAGGATATTCAGCGCCATAGGTTGAGCATTGCAGGGCCGAACTGCGCCAACTGCAATCCAACGCCACCGGCCGGCCGTTTGCGCACTCTGCCGCGGCGCAGGCAAGCGGTCCAGGGAGCGCAGCAAGCTTGTTTGTCTTTCCAACTTCAATGAATGTCTTAAAACTAAATCAGAATATCCGTTATTTTACGTCAATTCCGCCACAGCCATGCAATTATTGGCAATTTGTCTTTAATAATTATTACTTGTCCTATTGTATTATGGGGGTTTGTCTTCTAGCGTAAGAGCAATCAACCATTTGCATTATGGGGCCATGGAGCAGCAACAGAGCGATCAGAATTTGCTGGTGGTCAATTATGACCTCTACGCGGGCCAGTCGGATCAGGCGGCCCGCGGCCTCCTGGAGGCTCTGGAATACGGCCAACTGAGCATCTGGGAGGCTGAACCAGCCCGCCCAGCATTCGTTTTCCTCCATTACGCCGTGCATGAAGAACCTCCGGAAATCTGGGGCCATCTGGCCAATAAAAACCCCATGCTGGACATGTTGAGAACCAATCCCCGGGCCACCTTCTGGGTCAACGGGCCTTCGGCTTTCATCCCTTCCCACTGGACCGGCACGGACCAGGGGGTGCCGACCAGTTATTACAGTTGGGCGCAGTTCGAGGTTTCGGTGAAACTGCTCGAGGCACAGGATGCGAACCTGGAGGTACTGAGCAGCATGCTGGCCCGGCTGCAACCCGAAGGTGACCACCCGGCCATGGATACGAGCCAGCGCTTCTGGAAAGGCATGGTGGGCGCCATCACAGGAATGAAGATGACCATCGAAGCCTGCCAGTCCCGCCATAAATATGGCCAGAACCGGCCGCCGCAATTGCGCAGGCACATCGCCGCCGCATTGGAAGCGCGCAATCAGGGCCAGGACCGCGCCGTGGCCGCCCAAGTGCTGGCCCGCCTGGAAGAAGGCGTCCGCGGATGAGCTTGCCCAATCGCCACTCAGTTGGAACGACCCCATGAGCGCAGTTGTCACTGACAATCCCCGCGGCCTCGCGGACCGCATCGTCTCGGATATGATCGAATCGATCAGCGGGGGCGATGTGACCGCCGGCACGCGCCTGCCTTCCATCCGGGCCATGGCGGAAAGGATGGGCGTCAACCGCAACACGGTGGCCCATGCTTACAGGGAATTGGCGGAAAAGGGTTATCTGGAAACCCGTTACGGGGGCGGCAGCTACGCCGCGCATCCCCAACCCTTTGCAATCCCGAGGGAGGAGGCCGCGACGCATTCCTCCGCCGAGCCGCCAGCGGTGGCGCGCTTCGGCGAAGAGGATTGGGAACTGCGCTTCGCCCGGCGCCTGGGCGGGTTGCTGCAGCAATCCGGGAAACCGCCCCTGCTGCAACCCGAAGAGGGTGGCGCAATTAACCTGTTTCAATTGCGGCCCAACACCGACCTATTCGTGCTCGAGCAGTTCCGAAACTGCCTGAATACGGTGCTGCGCCGCTCGGGAAAGCAGTTGCTCAACTACGGCGCCCCCGCCGGTTATCTGCCCCTGCGCGAGCAGATCGCCGTCCGTCTGCGCTCCCTGAACATCCAGGCCGATCCAGGCCAGATCCTGATCACCAGTGGCAGCCAGCAAGGAATCGACCTGTTGGCGCGCGCTTTTCTCGACCTGGACGATGGCGTGGTGGTGGAATCCCCCACCTACGCCATTGCCCTGAAGATTTTCCAGGCCAATGGCGCGCGGCTGATCCCCTACACGGTGGGCCGGGAGGGTGTTTCATTTCAGCCTCTGGAGGGATTCGCCTTGCAGTCCTCCCCCAAGCTGTTTTATGCGGTGCCCAATTTTCAGAATCCGACCACCCATTCCTATACGGCGGAGGAGAGGCAGGCCCTGCTGAGGCATGTGTACCGGGCGGGTAGCATACTGATCGAAGATGCCTACCATACTGAGCTGCAAGCGGAGCCGCGCGCAGCTCTGGCGGCGATGGATCGGTCGCAACGGGTGGTTTATCTGAACACCTTCAGCAAAACCCTGGTGCCGGCCCTGCGGGTGGGTTACCTGATGGGCCCGCCCGCGGTGGTGCGCAGGCTGACCGAGCTGAAGGAGATGACCGACCTGTCCCAATCCCTGATTTTGCAGGCCGCCATCGCCGAGTTTCTGGAGCGGGGGCATTTCGATGCCCACGTAGCCACTGTGCGGCGTTTTTACCAGGAGAGGATCGCCAAGGTATCGGAAATGCTGGATGCCGCCCTGCCCGAGGAAGCGCCCTTTACCCGGCCTGGGGGGGGGCTTTTCATCTGGGTGGATCTGCCGCAGCATGTGGATACGGAAATGCTTTACCAGCGATTGCGGCAGAAGGGCGTACTGGTCAGCCCCGGCGCGCTGTTTCAGCCCTTCCCCGGAGGACGCAACGGCCTGCGCCTTTGTGTGGCCAGCGAAAGCGAGGAACGCCTGCGGAAGGGCATCGAACTGCTGGGCGAAGAATTGAAACAATTGCTGCGCCGCCCCGCGCCCACCCTGGTGGAGCGGGACTATCAGGCCACGCATTAGCAAGTGCTGGATGCGGCGGGCAGCACCAGGGCAGGAGTGCAATCGGCCATGACGATTGGAATCTGAAATCGGGGCGCGGCGCATGCGCCGGCAGCCCACACCAAGTAGCCAGAACCAGCAATCAGCGAACACCAACACAAGGAGCAACATCATGGCGGACAATGGAAGTGAGAAAGGAAACGGACTGCGCCTGAAGACGGGCCTGGCCGAAATGCTGAAAGGCGGAGTCATCATGGACGTGGTCAACGCGGAACACGCCAAGATTTCCGAGGATGCCGGAGCGGTCGCCGTGATGGCGCTGGAGCGCGTGCCGTCGGATATCCGGCGCGACGGCGGCGTGGCGCGTATGTCCGACCCCTCCATGATCGAGGAGATCATGAAGACGGTGAGCATTCCCGTAATGGCCAAGTGCCGCATCGGCCATTTCGCGGAAGGCCAGATTCTCCAGGCAATGGGCGTGGATTATATCGATGAGAGTGAAGTGCTCACCCCGGCGGATGAGGCCCACCACGTGGACAAATTCGCATTCAAGACGCCCTTTGTGTGCGGCGCCACCGATCTCGGCGAGGCCCTGCGGCGCATCGGCGAGGGCGCCTGCCTGATCCGCAGCAAGGGCGAGGCGGGCACGGGGGACATCGTGGAAGCCGTGCGCCACATGCGCGCCATCATAGGCGAGATGCGTAAGGTGCAACAGATGAGTGAAATGGAGTTGATGTCCGAAGCCAAACAGTTGGGGGCGCCCTACGAGTTGGTGCGCTACGTGCGCGAGCACGGCGCATTGCCCGTGCCGCTGTTCTCCGCCGGGGGCATTGCCACGCCCGCCGATGCTTCCCTGATGATGCAGCTCGGCGCCCAGACCGTGTTCGTCGGTTCGGGTATCTTCAAATCCGACGAGCCGGCCAAGCGCGCCCACGCCATCGTCAAGGCTGTCGCATTTTATGACAAGCCCGCCGAACTGCTCAACGTTTCCAAGGGCCTGGGCAGCGCCATGTCCGGCATCGCGCGCAACGAGGTGCCCGAGGAGCAGCGTCTGGCGGGACGGGGCTGGTAAATATGCGCATCGGCGTATTTGCACTGCAAGGTGCGGTGGAGCCGCACCTGCATAAGCTGCGCAATCTGGGCGCGGAAGGGTTCACGGTGCGCACGGCGGAGGAATTGGCCACCTGCGCCGGGCTGATCGTACCCGGGGGGGAGAGCACCACTTTTCTCCGGCTGATCGGGGTCTACGGGCTGCGCCAGCCGCTGCAGGACTTCGCCGCGGCCATGCCTGTTTGGGGCATCTGCGCGGGCTCGATCCTGATGGCGCGGGAGGTGGAAAACCCACCCCAGGAAAGTCTGGGCATCATGCCCATCCGGGTTCGGCGCAACGCCTACGGGCGGCAGAACGAGAGCTTTATCGGGGAAGTGACCCTGAACCTGCCCGGCCGCGCACCCATCACCCAGGAATCGGTGTTCATCCGCGCCCCGCAGATCGTGGCCTGGGACGACGGCGCGCGCATACTGGCCGAGCACGACGGCAAGCCCGTCGCCATGCGGCATGGCAGGCATCTTACCACCACATTCCATCCGGAGCTTTCCGAACCGGAACACCTGCACCAGTATTTCCTGAATATTTGCGATGGGGCGAATTCGCGGGCTTCGGCCTAGGTTACGGGGCGCCCCTTCTTATCCGCCCAGGGTGACGGGAACACTTTTTCCCCAGCTTTTTCCAAAGATGTCGATCACCTGCACACGCAGAGTGTAGCGCCCAGGCGCGGGATAGACGTGGGCCGGGCTGCTCAGGGGCAGGCGCCGCGCCTTGTAGCTTCTGGAAGCCCACCAGGAAGGAACGAAGGTTGCCTCCCCGGCACACAAGGCAGCCGCGGGCGCGGCCTCGCATTCCACCGCCTCAAATTGCACCGCCCAGTAGTCCACCCAATCCGCCCAGGTCGCGGTGAGCACTGTCTCTTTTATTTTGCCGCGGCCCTTGCGCTCCCGCCGCAGGAGCTGGCCAGCACTGATGAGCAGATTGCCATCCTCCGTTTCCAGCATGCCGGCCTTGCCTTTGGGCGCGCTTACGCTGAAATCCGTCAACGCGGCGCTCACCGAAAGCCCCTGCACCGTCAATGCCACCTCGATTTCCGCTTTCATGGCCGGCGCCGCGATGGGTAGCATGCCGGCAAGCCGAGGATCACTAAAATCATCCAGCAATTGTAGTTGCTTGCCGGCCGCCCCGCTCGCAGGCGCTTCCGGGCGCAGCAGATCGAAGGCCGCGTCGCCGCTGCGCGCCGCGGGGAGTCCCCCCCCCACATCCAACAGGCGCTTACGCGTGATATGCACCGCCAGCCACCCCGCATCGCAGCCTATCCACTTGCGGCCAAGCCGGGCCGCGGCCACCAGGGTAGTGCCCGAACCACAGAAGAAATCGGCCACCAGATCGCCCTCATTGCTGCCCATGCGGATGATGCGCTCCAGCAGAGCGTGATGCTTTTGCGTGCCATAGCCGCTCCATTCCCTGGACGCAGGCTGAAGTTGGGGAATGCGCCACACGTCGTCCCCCTTCTTGTCGCTGACGGTCTGGTAGATCAGCCGCCCCTCCCCGTCGCGGGCGTTCTTGAGCACACCCCCTATGTTGCGCCGCACCAGTTGCCGCTGAGGTTGCGCCCGCTGTTCGCGCAATTCATTCAACACATGGCTGCCGTTCTTGGAGTACACCCAGATCGTGTCGTGGGCACGCGGCAGACAGCGCGAGGCGGCGCTGTATTTGTTGTAATAGTGCCAGACGATCTCGTTGACGAAACGGCCGGGCCCGAAAATCTCGTCCAGCAGGAGCCGCAGGGCGCTGTTGGCCCGCCAGTCGCAGTGCAGGTAGAGGCTGCCATCGCCGGCCAGCAGCTCATGAATCAGCCGCAGGCGCGGGTACATCATGGACAGATAGGAGGCTTCCCCCTCGCCCCAACTGTCGCGGTAGGCCACGGTTTTCAATTTGTGCCGGGGCTGTTTGCCGCCTTCGTCTTCCCCAATGGGCAAGGTCATGGAAAAGTCCGCGCCGGCGTCGAAGGGCGGATCGATGTATACGAGTTTGATGCCTCCGGCGGCCTCGATTTCCCGGCGCAGGGGCCTTTCCCTTAGGGCCGCCAGCAACTGCAGATTGTCCGCCCAGACCAGCTTGTTGCGCCACATGCCCGCGGAGGCATTGCGCCGGCGGCGTGCCGCGGGGCTTTCCAGCCGCTCCGCCACGGAGAACCTGGTCTCCGCGGCAGAGTGTTCTTCCCGCTTCCCCGGCCAATACAACCGCGGTGCGTTGACGGTGGGAAAGAGAATATGCCGGAAGCGCTCGGGAAGGGGTTCATCCCGGTCAATGAGCCGCTTTACGAGCTGCTTTTCCAAGGGGCTCAGGCCGCTGCCCACCTTGAGCGCGCCCGGTTTGGGTTGTTCCGTCATTTTCGCTGCATCCCTGCTGCGGATAATTGTCCGATAAACGTGAATAGTTGCTCACCGCAGACTATGCCAACTTCATACCAGGGTGCGGGAACTGGAGGGACGCGCCACGGGAAGGCCGCACCCGCGCGACGCGTTAATTCTACAAACATCGTTTTCTTCTTTAATACCAATCTGTTTCAATATTTTTGATCAATGTTCTCGCTGCCTCCTGAGTGAATACTCGAACCTCTTTTCCGGTACCGGCGTCATATTCCAGTGTATTAGGGGCGTATTGCTGTTAGG
>JAPUIH010000161.1 GCA_027297205.1 SAR324 cluster bacterium
GTGGCATCCACCCCACTTTTCCTCGCGGTGGTGAGCATCTCCCCGGAATTGTCTACGCCGGTGATCACCGCCCCGGGCCAGCGCTCCCGCAGGTAAGGCGTCACGTTGCCCGGCCCGCAGCCCAAATCCACCACTTGCGCCGGAGCGTCGTGAGGGATGCGCAGCAGCAGTTCCAGCGCAGGGCGCAGACGATGATTGTCGAAGGTGAGATACTGCTTGGGGTCCCAGCCCGCAGTCATGGCAGCTTCCTCGGAATTGCGGTTCCAGGAAGCTATATCATCAAATCCGGCACCCTGTCCTGTCGGCGCGCGGGCCAATCGCGTTATCTGGCCGCGGCTTTTGGCCGGAAGATGGTGTGACAGCTGACACAGGCGTTGACCACCTGCCCCAGATGGTATCCAGCCACTTCGCTGAGATGATTCTTCTCTTCAACGGACTTAACGAAATGAAGGGAGTGCTGCTCAAGCTGAAAGGCATAATACCGGTACTCTTCAATGCGCTCTGTATTTTTGGGCGGCCTCAGCTTGGCAATCTCCTCCGCATGGCTGGCCAGCACCCGCGCACCAGCCACCACGGCTTCACCGCGTTCATAGATTAATCCCGTAATCATGCCCATCAGACCGGCGAAGTTGGCCGCCATGGCCCTGCGGAACGCCTCCATATCCTTCATATGCTGTGCAACGCCATGAGGCATTATGGCCCCTGCACTATCGGCGCGGGGAGCCGCGTCATTATGGGCGGAACTGCCGGCTGATTTATTGTGCGCGTCCTCATGGCCGTGGTCCGCCGCTCCCTTCCCTGCCTGTGCGGTGCCCAGCAGCACAGCAAGGGCGAATAGGGTTAGAAGCGATAGTATGAATTTCATGAATTCTCCTTGGTTGTGCGGTATTTCAGTCCAATCACGGTTCAAAGAACGATTCTCGTTTGCCGCTAATTGGGAGTAATGTTCAAATTTTGCGCCCGGTTACAAAACCCTGTAATTACGCATGAATTTCAATATTTCGGTCACTGCCGCCAATGGAAATACGCAGGGCGGATGCCATATCTGGCCCAACTCGGGAAAGTTTGTCCCAGCATTCGCCTGGACTTTCAGAACCCCGCATCAATCCCGCAGTTGCAGGTGCAGGTAGGGGTACGGATGAAGATTGTCCGGGTCCCGGCCCTCGCCTTTCCTGTAGACATGGGTCCAGATGGCCTTGGACGAGCCCCGCAGCGGCGCGGGCAGCCTGCCCGCCCACTGCTGGAGCTTGGTTTCCAGCCGTTTCAGATCCCCGTAGGCGTATCCCCGCACGAAAAAATCCACGGCCTTTCCCACCATATGCCTGCTGTTGCGGGAGACCGGATTGGCCCTCGGCGTGCGGGCCTGCACATAGGCCCAGGAGTAGAGATTGTGACGGCGGCTGCGGAACCCGCTTGTGATCACCACGCGATCGCCCAGGGCGCAGCGCAGCTTTTCCACCAGTGCTTTCAACTTGGGAGCGAGGGGATGGGTGGGTCGCGCCCCCCGCGGGCAGTCGCGGTAGATTTTACGGCCATCCTGATGCGCGAGAGTCACCGCAAGGCCCGTGCAGCGGGTCGCATAAGCCGAATCGGGCAGAGGCGCGGGACAACCCGGCGCGGCGATGGCCATTACTCCCGCGGCCGTCAGGAGCAAACCCGTCAAGATCAAGGTTCGCGGCAGCCGGAGCCCAGACCGCTGTTCCGAATCACGGCCCGCGCGATGGGATGCACGGAGTGGCGGGGCCGGGAAAAACGCGCTAAGAGATTGAACCTTCCCAACCCATGTCCGATGCGCGCGGCGCCGGACGGAGCAGAGCGCCCACGCGCCAATGACGGTTTGCCAGACAAGGCGGATATTCATGACCCAGGAACTAAACTTTATCACCATTGCGGAAGCGGCGGAGATGCTGGCCGCCAAAAAGTTGTCTCCCGTCGAACTGGTCCAGGCCAAGCTGAAGCATATCGAGGCCCTTAATCCACAACTGGACGCATTCGTTACGCTCACCGCCGAACTGGCGCTTGAGCAAGCGCGCAAGGCCGAAAGCGAAATCGCATCGGGCCGTTACCGCGGACCCCTGCACGGCGTGCCCTTTGGGCTGAAGGATATTTACAACACGGCGGGCATCCTGACCAGCGGCCATTCCAAGGTCTTTCAAGAAAACATTCCCGACGAGGACGCCACCACCACTGCCCGCCTGTATGATGCGGGCGCCATATTGTTGGGCAAGCTGTCCACCCACGAATTCGCCCACGGCGGTCCGTCCTTTGACTTGCCCTGGCCCCCCGCGCGCAATCCCTGGAATCCGGAACATATGACCGGCGGTTCCTCCAGCGGCTCGGGAGCGGCGGTGGCGGCGGGCTTCATGCCGGGCGCCCTGGGCTCGGACACGGGCGGCTCCATCCGCAATCCCGCGGCCTTCTGCGGCCTTGTGGGCCTGAAGCCCACCTACGGCCTGGTGAGCCGCTACGGGGTGATCGCCAATTCCTACACCTTCGATCATGCCGGGCCGCTCACCTGGACGGTGGAGGACTGCGCGTTGATGTTGCAGGTGCTGGCCGGCCATGACCAAAAGGACCCGGCCAGCGCCAATCATCGGGCGCCCGACTACCGCGCCGCGCTGACGGGAGACGTGCGAGGACTGCGCATCGGCCTGGTGCGCCATTTCTACGAGCAGGACGTGCCCGCCAACGATGAAACCCAGGCCGCCATGGCCGAGGCCTGCCGGGTTTTCGAAAGCCTGGGCGCGAAGATTTCCGATGTGCGGCTGCGCCCCATGCAGGACTACTACGACGTGAAGATCACCATCGCCGAGGCGGAGCTGTACTCGGTGCACGAGCATAACCTGCGTGAACGGCCGGGGGATTTCGGCGCCGACTTTCTGGGGCGCGTGCTGGTGGCCTGCCTGATCCGCGCCCAGGACTATGTGCAGGCCCAGCGGGAAAGGCGGGTGATGCTGGCCGAGATGGAATCCATCTACGAGCAATACGACGTGCTGCTGACCGCGGCGCCCTACGGCCCGGCACCCCGCTTTGACCAGCACCGCACCATCAGCTTCTGGCAGAAGCCCTCTATCGCGACCCCCTTCAACGTTACGGGCGGCCCGGCCCTGGTGCAGTGCATGGGTTACAGCGGCGGCGGGCTGCCGCTCTGCCTGCAGTTGGTGGGGCGGCCTTTCGACGAGCCCACTGTACTGCGGGCCGCCCATGCTTACGAGCAAGCCACCCCCTGGCGGGAGCGCCGTCCCAACCTGCAGCCCGGAGCGCCCAAGGCCACCAACACGGCGCCAGCGCCGGACAAGGCAGACCTGGACGCGGTGGGCCGGGAACGCATCGCGGAGGCCGCGCGGCGCAGCGGCTTGCAACTGCCCGAAGAGCATTTCGAGCAACTCTGCGCGGCGGCGCCTTACATGGAAGAAATGGTGGGGCGTCTGGCGCGCAAGCGCGACTGGCGGGAGGAGCCGGGCAACACATTCCATCTGCCGGGGGCATAATCGCCTCGACATGAGCGCAGGATTGTTGAGAGAACGGCATGGAATCTTTGGGAATTCAGGAGATAGTGTGGCGGCCCAGCAAGGAAATGATCGCCAATGCCAATATGACCGTGTTCATGAAGGCCTTGGGCATCTCAGAGTACGGTGAGTTGGCGCGGCGCTCCGTGGAAGAGCCCGAGTGGTTCTGGGATGCGCTGATCCGCCACTGCGGCATTCGATTTTACAAACCTTATGACCAGGTGCTCGATCTCTCAGGCGGCCTGCCCTGGGCAAAATGGTGCGTGGGGGGCAAGAGCAATGCCGTGCTCAACTGCCTGGACAAGCATTTGGACACACCCCTGGCCATCCAGGAGGCCCTGGTGTGGGAAGCGGAGGATGGTACGGTGCGCCGCTGGAGCTACGCCGAGCTCAACGCGGAAACCTGCCGCTTCGCCGCCGCCATGCGGGGACTGGCCTATGGAGTGGGAGACGTGATCGCCCTCTATCTGCCCTTTCTGCCCGAATCCGTGGCGGCCATGCTGGCCGTGGCCAAGATAGGGGCGATCGTGCTGCCCTTGTTTTCAGGCTATGGCACCAACGCCGTGATGGACCGCATGAACGATGCGGGTGCGGTGGGCGTGCTCACCGTGGACGGCACCATGCGCAGGGGAAAGCTGGTGCAACTGAAACCGGTGGTTGACGAGGCTGCCGCCGCTGTGGCCAGCCTGCGCCATGTCATCGTGATCAAGAGCGCGGGCCCGCAAGTGCGCATGCAGCCGGGCCGGGATCACTGGTGGCACGAGCTGCGGGAAAGCCAGCCGGAGAACAGCCCCACCGAGCAAGTGGATGCCGATGCGCCCATGATCCTCGCCTACACCTCGGGCACCACGGGCAAGGCCAAGGGCACCATCCTCACCCATATCGGAATGCTCACCAAGATCGCCCTGGACTTCGGTCTGTGCATGGACTTCAAGCCGGGCGACCGCATTATGTGGCTGAGCGACATGGGCTGGGTGGTCGGTCCGCTGATGAGCCTCTGCGCGACGTCCCTGCAAGGCACCATGGTGATCGCGGAGGGCGGCCCGGACTATCCGCAGCCCGGCCGCATGTGGAAGCTGGTGCAGGAACACAAGGTGAGTTTCCTGGGCGTGGCCCCAACCACCATCCGCACCGCGATGCGCCATGGCGAGCAGGAAATCGCCAAGTACGATCTGTCTTCCCTGCGCATCGTCACTTCCACCGGCGAGGCCTGGAACCCCGATTCCTGGCTGTGGTGCTTCGATCATGTCTGCAAGGGCAAAGCGCCCCTGCACAACTACACCGGAGGCACGGAAATCAGCGGGGGCATTCTTTCCACGACGGTCATTCACCCCATCAAGCCCTGCAGCTTCTCGGGCTCCATCCCTGGCATGGGCGCGGACGTCGTCGACGAGTCGGGGGCCTCCCTGCCTCCCGGAAAATTGGGGGAATTGGTGCTGCGCAACGCATCCATCGGGCTGACCCGCGGCCTGTGGCGGGATCAGACCGGCCGCTACCTGGAGTCCTACTGGAACAAGATTCCAGGGCTGTGGGTGCATGGCGATTTCGCCTACCGGGATGAGGACGGGTTCTGGTTCGTGCCGGGCCGCTCCGACGATGCCTTCAACGTCGCCGGCAAGCGCGTGGGGCCGTCCGAGGCGGAGTCCCTGCTGCTGGCTACGGGCAAATTGGCCGAGGCGGCGGTGGTGGGGGTGCCTGACAGCATCAAGGGGGAAGCACTGGTCTGCGTCTGCGTTCCGTCCGCCGGGACGAAGGCGGATCAATCCCTGGATGAGCGGCTCAGCCGGGCCATCGTGGACGGACTGGGCAAACCTTTCGCACCGCGGGAGTTCATTTACGTGAGCGACCTGCCCAAGACCCGCAATATGAAAGTGATGCGGCGGGTGGTGCGCGCCATATACAGCGGGGCCCCCACGGGCGATCTGGCCGCGCTGCTCAATCCTGAAGCGGTCACCGAGCTGAAGGAAGTGCTTGCCAACCTACGCGGCTGAGCACGCGGTGCCATCGTCCCTGTTCTTCCGCCGCCCGGAATTCCCATCCCTTGTCATTTTTACCGCCGCGATGCGGCCCATCCTCGCCGTGGGCGCACGAATTTTGCTTTACCTATCAAGAACGGCAGGCAACGCCCCTCAATCCCCGCTATATGCCAGCGGGCCGGGGAAGCACACGCTAAAGCAAGCGGAAAGGATGGACATGACGGATATCTTCCAGCCCAATGCGAGCACCCAGATAGACCTCGACCGGATTATTGCCGTGGCCGCGGTACAGAACGGAGTGCGCATCACCTACCTTAACGGTGAAGCAGATTTGATCGTTCTCACCCATTCCGAACGGAACAGGTTCCTGGACAGATGGCTGGGAATCACTAATCCGTGTAGTGATGAGGATTCCGCCGAGGCTAAGGCCGCCGGCTAAAAAACGAAGGTACGCGGGGCGGGACAGGCTTCGCCTGTGGCTGAATCGGATTTATTGGGGGGAATGTGGAGTCACTTGAGGCAGAGCACCCCGGCGTAAGCCGGAACCGCGCCCTGCCACCAAGGCGGCTTTAGCCGATGGATTCGACCTGACGGACTTGATTGTCCAGCGAACCCTTCATCATCTTGCCTTTACCGGGGCACCCAGCCAAAATGGCGGCGGCGCCAATTAACAACACAAACAAAATTAAAGATCGCACTCTCATATTGTCCTCCCTTAAACAGGATAGAGGATTAGTAAGGACTTTTACTGAGCCTGCGGCGTCCAATTGGGTTCAAATATTTTAACGTCCCTTGTAAACTGGCGGGCGTTTTTCCAGAAACGCGGCCACGCCCTCCCGGTGATCCTCGCTCATTCCCGCCCTGCGTTGGGTTTCCGCTTCCCGGTCCAGCATGGAGCGGAAGTCCGATGTTAGCGCCGCATTGATGTTGGCTTTCATATAGCGGTAACTAAGCAGCGGCCCCGAGGCGATGCGCTCGGCGACGGCCATGGTTTCTTCCATCAGCCGGTCGTGGGGTACCAGCCGGTTTACCAACCCGGCGTGATAGGCCTCTTCCGCATTGATGACATCGGGAAGGAAAAACAATTCCTTGGCTTTGGCGGGGCCCACCAGCCGGGTCAGCTGCCAGGTCGTGCCGAAATCTCCCGTGTAACCGATATTCGCGAACGCGGTTGTGAAACGAGCCTGATCCGACGCGATGCGCAGGTCGCAGGACAAGGCAATGCCCAGGCCCGCGCCCGCGGCGGCGCCGTTCACCGCGGCGATGGTCACCTTGGGGATGGTGTTGAGCAGCCAGGGCACCTCGTGCCGCTCCCGAAGCCTGTCGATCTGCTCCTCCAGATTTTCCTCCCCGCTCTCGTGGCGCGCCTTCATGGCCCCCACGTCGCCCCCTGCGCAAAATCCCTTGCCCGCCCCGGTGAGCACCACCGCTCCCACCTCCGTGCTGCGCGCGAACTCCTTCAGATTTGCGACGATGGCGGCGTCCATTTCCAGGGTTAGCGCATTGCGCTTTTCCGGGCGGTTAAGGGTAAGAATTCCGACGCGGTTCCTGATTTCAACCTGCAAATCGTTGCTGGCCATTCCTGCTCCTGGCATGGTGTGCGTTGAAAAAGGGCGTGGGCGAAATCTTGCGGGCCGCGCCTCCGGGGGGCGCAGATTACCTCATTGGGCCGGAATTGGGAATTGCCGCGGCCCGGCACCCGTGCCGCCAAAGCCTATTTATCCGCCAGGCACGGGCTGCGAGGTCAGGCTGGAAACGATGGGTCATAGTCGCCGGTGGTGCGCAACTGTTCGAGCAGCTTCATGATTCGTCCTACCGTGAACTGCTCGTAGTCCGGCGCATCCCCGAGCTTGCCCTCCGATTGGGCCCGTTCGAATATTTCCTGCTGTTGCTGGAGAAAGTCCGCACAGTTGAACGGCCTGCCGGCCCGAAACACCACCTGGTCCTGCGCCGGCCGCTCGTCCTCCATCCTGGGACGTGGCGGCAAGGCATTGCCTTCCATGCTGACCAGGTAAGCCGTATCGAATGATTTGAGGTAAGACGTGGATTCCCGCACCGGAATATTGTCCGCGTCGGGCTTTTCCCGGCCTCCCATGGGAAACAGCACGAATATCTTACCGGCCCTGCGCAAGCGTACCAGCTCCCTGAATGCGGCGCGGTTGATGCGCCTGGCGGCGCGCTCGTAATCTTCCGAATCCTCGGCTTCCGTCTTGGATTCCTTCGCGCCGCTGATGGGAAGGTCCCGTTTGGGGACGATCACCAGCCGGGAATACTTTTCCGTGAACATGTCCACCAATTCAGAGGACTCGTTGAGCTTGCGGCCGGCAATATAGACCAGACGATCGAGAATTTCCTGAAAATTTTCCCCCGCCCGGCGCAACAGGATGTGGAAGGCCGGCGCGTCGAAATTGCTGCGGTGCTCGGGAAGAAAGATCAGATTTTCTCCCCGCTCAAGGCGCTCGCCCATATCGCTAAAATTTTCCGTGCCTTCGAAGCGCGAACCCGGCAACAGGAACAGCTCTACGAATTCCTCAAAAATGTCCCGCCCTTCCAGGACGGCTTTTTGAAATACGCTTTCCGGCCGAACCGTGCGGTCACGTCCCAGCTCATAAGTGGCCCTGATTTTTTGGATGATATCCAATGAGAGCAGATTGATTTCCGCTTCGGTGAATATCTTCGCCTCCTCGGAAGTCATCTTTGACTCTTCTGGACAAAAGCATTGCTGAGGACGGTTGGCGATGCCACCGGGATGAATCTTGTGTGCCGATAGCACGCCCGGAAAAAGCGGCCGGCCAAACCGTTGGGATACTAAATTGATCACAGTGTATCATGAGTCTCGGCCTCCCGGCCACCGCAGCTGGGATCGGAGGTGGCGTTCCCGGCGGTACGCCTCATGCGTGCTTCGACAGATGCTGGACGTTTCCGTGGTAATTGCGGCCGTTGGCATTAAATTCGCCCGCACCGATGCGCAACGGGGCACCCGGTGGGCAGGGATCAAGAGCCGGGCGCGGAGGTTTTGTGGCGCTTGGGGTCGAAATAATCGTTTAAGGCGTCCCCCAGCAGGTTGAATCCGAGCACCACCCCCATGATGGCCAGCCCGGGGAATATGGATACGTGGGGGGCTTCGCTGAGCACGTGCTTGCCCTCGGAAAGCATGGCGCCCCAGCTGGGGGTGCCCGGGGGCGCGCCCAAGCCCAGAAAGCTCAAACTGGCTTCGGAAAGGATGGCTCCCGCGATGGCGAATGAGGCTTGCACCATTACCGGCGCCATCACGTTGGGGAAGATGTGCACGCGCATCATCCTTCCGTCGCCCACCCCCAGGGCCTGGGCGGCCAGGATGTAGTCCTGGCTTTTCACGGTGAGCACCTGCCCCCGCACCAAGCGCGCGAAACCCGTCCAGCCCAACGCCGACAGGGCGATCACCACATTGGTCAACCCCGGACCGAGCACGGCCACCAGGGCGATCGCCAGCAGCAGGCCGGGGAAGGCCAATAGCACGTCCACCAGGCGCATCAGCAGTTGCTCAACCCATCCTCCCAGGTAGCCGGCCACCAAGCCCGCCAGGATGCCTATTGCCGCCGAAACACTGACGGCGGCCGTTCCCACCAGCAGGGAAATACGGGCGCCGTACAGGAGGCGGCTCAGGATGTCGGCCCCCTGCTCGTCCTGGCCCAGGGGATGTGCGGCGCCCGGCGGCGCCAGCGCGCCGGCCAGGTCCAGGGCCAGGGGATCGTGAGGGGCGAGCCAGGGCGCGAACAGCGCCGGAAACAGGAACGCTATCCCCAATAACATGCCCAACACCCAGAGCCGTCTGGCCGATACGCTCATGATTGCCGTATCCTTGGGTCGACCCAGCCGTATATTATGTCCGTAGCCAAATTTATGAGCACATAGCTGGTGGCGATAAACAGCACACAGCCCTGCACGAGAGGGAAATCCCGCTGGTAAATCCCCTCCAGCAGCAGGCTGCCTATGCCCGGCCAATCGAAGATGCTCTCGGTGATGATGGCCCCGGACAGCAGCACCCCGATTTGCAATCCGGCAATGGTGATTATCGGAATGAGGGCGTTGCGCAGGGCGTGCACCAGGATCACCCTGCGCCGGTTTAATCCCTTGGCCCGCGCGGCGCGAATGTAGTCCTCCCCCAGCACTTCAACCAGAGAAGTGCGGGTCATGCGCGACAGCAAGGCAGCCAGCGACGTGCCCAGGGTAATCGCGGGCAGCACCAGATGTTCTAGACCGCCACGCTCGTTGACCGGGAGCCAGTCGAACTGAATGGAAAACACCAGCACCAACAGGGGCCCCAGCCAGAAATTGGGTATAGCCACCCCCAGCACGGCGAACACACTGGCTGCCTGATCCGGCCAGCGGCCATGAAACACCGCGGCCAGAATGCCCAAGGGCAGGGCGAGGCCCACCGCCACGGCCATGGCGCCCAGCATCAACTCCAGGGTCGCCGGGAGCCGCTCCAGAATCATGGCTGTCACTGGACGCCGGTTGGGCAGGGACTGCCCCAAATCGCCGGAGAGGGTATTTTTCAGGTATTCGGCGTATTGCAGCGGGATGGGCCTGTTCAGCCCCAACTGCTCGCGCATCAGCTCCCGGTCCGCGGGCAGGGCGTACTCCCCCAGCATCAGCTCCACCGGATCGCCGGGAATCATATGAATGAGAAAGAAAACCAGGGTGAGCACGCCCAGCATGATGGGCAAGGTCCACAGCAAGCGGCGCATCATGTACGCCATCGGAAAACCTCCCTGTTCGTCCGGCTTGAACCATCTTCCGCCCATCTACCCGCTTTGCCGGGGCCATTCCATGGCCGGGACGGCTGCGGTGGGCGGGCTGGACCGGTCTGGCCCGAGCCCCGATTTCAATAGGCGGGCCGGAACCATCCTTGGAATTCAATTAAAGGTTTCAATGGGTAAAGCCAAGCTGAATCTGACTTCAAACAGCCGATACGAGCACGGTTGGGCGGATGGCGGGAGGCGTCAGTTCGAGGTGCGCCAGATTACCTCGCCGGGCCGGACGATCGTGCAGGATAGGGACATCCCGCGGTGCCGGGGAATCCTCCCCATCAATACCGCCATTTATGGCCGAAAATGACCATTTTGGAGGGAATCAGGTTTCCACGGGTCATCGTCTAGATCCGCAAGCGCTATTGAAGAGGGATTCACATGGAAGTGATTGCCAAGATCATCCAAATTCCCGTCAGATCGGTTCCTGAGGCTGAGTTCTACCATCCGGGCGCGCAGGGCCACCCGGCCCTTACCCACGGCAATACGAATATTGGGCCCCTGCATCTTTACGGTCTGTATAAGGAGCGGCTGGCCCTGATGCAATGGGCGATGCGGGGCAGGCGGCGTCAGCAAGACCAGGCGACCTGCTGAATGCAAACCGTCCGGGGCCTTCCCGCGGTTTCCCCCCCCTCAATATTTCCGGGATCGCGAGTCAAGTTCGCGCCAACCGTGGCAGTCGG
>JAPUIH010000162.1 GCA_027297205.1 SAR324 cluster bacterium
GTCGGCCCAGCGCAAGCAGGAGGGCATCAGTTTTCTTTTGGCGGACATGAAATCGCCGGGCATAGAGGCCCGCCCGATCATCACCATGGAAGGTTTTCACCACTTCAACGAGGTGTTCTTTGAAAATGTGAAGGTGCCCGCGGAAAACCTGGTGGGAGAGCTTAACCAGGGTTGGAAGGTGGCCAAGGCGTTGCTGGGGCACGAGCGATTTAATTACTTCAGTTCCGATCCGCTGGTGTTGGGCAAAGCCATTGACAATCTGAAATCCACCGCCCGCCAGGCCCCCCGGGGAGACGGCGCCATGTGGGACAGCATCGGCATCCGGCGGCAGGTGGCCACTATGGAAATGGACGTGGACTGCTTGCGCTATACCCGCTACCGGGCCCTGACCAAAATGCAGAGAGGGGAGGCGCCAGGTGCGGAAACCATGCTTTTCAAGCTCTTCGGCTCGGAACTGAACCAGCGCATCGTGGCCCTGCAACAGGATGTTGAGGGCCCGCTGGGAACGGTCTGGGACGAATCCTACCGGGGGGACGGGCCAGGCCATGTGGCGCGCCATGCAACCAATATCCGCGCGGCCACGATTCGTGGCGGCACCTCGGAGGTGCAGCGGAATATCATTTCCAAGCGGGTTTTGCATCTGCCGGAATGAGCCCCGGCGGCGGAATTTTCCGCTGCGCCGCCCGCGGCCCCTCCACGCGCGCTAAGCATGGGACGGGCCACGGCGTCGTCCCAATTGCGTGAGCGCCATTCATAAATGATTTATCTGTCGATCAGCGTCCTGGCGATGGTGTTTAACGGGACGGTGCTGAAGTGGGGGGAGACCAGAGGGCAAAACCGCCTGCTGGTGATCGGTATCAATTACCTGTGTGCAACGGCGGGAATGACCGCGCTCTGGCTCTCCCAGGGTGGTGGCCTTCCCAGCCGAACGACCCTGTTGCTGGGGCCGATCGGCGGCGTGCTCTACGGTGTGGGGCTGTTCATTTGGATGGTGGCGATCGCCCGGGCGGGGTTGGGTACCTCCACGGCGGCCATGCGCCTTTCGGTGGTATGGCCCACCCTGCTCTCCATTGCCCTGTTCGATGAAATCCCCTCAATTCCTCAGGGGACAGGGATTGCCTTTGCCTTTCTGGCGATCGCCATGCTGGTGCCGGGCCAGCGCGGCAATGAAAACGAGCATGGGCAACGGGGCTGGCCATGGCTGGTATGGGTGTTTGTGTTCACGGGCGGCATTGGTGTTGTGCTGAAAATTTTCACGGAAGTGGGGGATGTGGCGGAAAATTCGGCGTTTTTGGCGCTCGCCTTTGGCACGGCGGGCGTGCTGGCTTGGGGTGCAGTGCTGGGCCGGTCTTGGCGGGCCGGCAAGGAAGATGTCCTGCGGGGGGTGCTGTTCGGCGTGGGGAATATGGTCACCAACGTCACGTTGCTGATGGCCCTGGAAAGCGTTCCGGGTACGGTGGCTTTTCCCCTCAACAACAGTGGAATTATCGTGCTCACCACCCTGGCGGGTGTGCTCATGTGGAAGGAAAAGCCAGGGGCCTGGGGCTACGCAGCCATTGGCGCTGCGTCCCTGGCGATTGTGTTGATCAGCCTATGAGGCAACTGTAAATTCCGCGCAACTGCCCAGTTGCTCCCTAGGCGCGGGAAATAACCAGATTGCCGTGCTCATCCACACGGGCCCCATAGCCCGGCAAGATCACAGTGTTGGAGTCCATCTCCTCCACCAGGGCTGGGCCTTGCAAAGTGTCGCCACCGCGCAGGCGGTAGCGGTCGTAAACCACGCACTCGATTTCCTCCCCCTTCCCCCGGAACCAGAGTTGGCGCGTCCCCTTCACCGCCTGCGACGGGTCGCCGCTGCCTTGCTCAAATTCTTTGCGGGCCAGTTTCGGCAATTTGCCGATGGCCGTAAAGCGCAGATTGACCAATTCCACGGGATCCTCCGGGGCGATGTAACCATAGGCCCGCTTGTGCGCCTCTTCAAACTGACCGTGCGCCCGTTGCAACTCTGCATCCGTCAAATCGCCCGCGGGCAGCACCACCTGCAACTCGTGGGATTGGCCCCGGTAGCGCAATTCTAGATGGCGCACCAGGGAAATGGAAAGCCAGTCCTTGCGCTCCGTGGCCAGCAGGGCGGAGGCGCGTTGCTCGAAATCCGCGAAGGTGGCGCCCAATTCCTGCGGAGATACCTCGGCAAGCAGTTCGCGGCGGGTAGCGACGAACTCGTGTTTAATGTCGGTCATGAGCAGTCCCACCGCCGAGGCCACCCCCGGCGCCGGAGGTATGAGAACGGTGGGCAGGCCCAACGCGTCCGCCAGGGCATTGGCATGCAACGGGCCCGCCCCGCCAAATGCGACCAGCACAAACTCGCGTGGGTCATAGCCCCTTTGTACGGATATGAGGCGCATGGCGGCCATCATGTTGGCGTTGGCGATCTCCAGCACCCCGTCCGCGCAGTCAAGAAGCTCCATGCCCAGTGGCTGCGCGATCTGCTCTTGCAAGGCCGCGCGGGCCGCGGCGGCGTCGAGCTTCAGTTCGCCTCCCAAAAAGAAATCCGGGTCCAGGCGGCCCAGCACCAGGTTGGTGTCGGTGAGGGTGGGCTGGGCACCGCCCTGCCCATAACATACCGGGCCCGGCACTGCACCCGCGCTGGACGGTCCCACGCGCAGGGAGCCTCCGGCGTCGATCCAGGCCAGGCTGCCCCCTCCGGCGCCCACCTCCACCAGGTCGATCACCTGGGTGCGCACGGGGTAGCCGCTGCCCTTGCCCTCGCCCATGGGCGTAATGGTCTGGCTGCCCACCTCATATTCGGTGGAGAGGGTGGGCTGGCCGTCTATCACGAGGCCGACCTTGGCCGTTGTCCCGCCCATATCAAAGGAAATAACATTACGATGACCTTGAGCCTGGGCCAAGGCGCCGGCGGCGATCACGCCGGCCGCCGGGCCGGACTCGACCATATAGACCGGTTTGGCGCGGGCCGCGTCCGCGTTCATGACCCCACCGTTGGACTGCATAATATAAAAGGGTGCATGGCTGCCCAGTCGGGTCAGGCGCGATTGCAGATCGTCCACGTAACGGCTTACGATGGGCATCACCGCCGCGTTTACCGCCGCAGTACTGGCGCGCGGGAATTCGCGGAACTCCGGGCAGACCTCCGAAGACACCGACAAGTACGCATCGGGAAACACTTCGCGCACGATCTCCGCGGCGCGCTGTTCATGCACGGGGTTGATATAGGAGTGCAGGAAACAAATCACCACAGCTTCTATGCCGCCGGCCTTCATCTCACCAAGGGCGATGCGCAGGGCGTGCTCGTCCAGGGGTTTCAGCACCTGGCCGCGCGCGTCAAGGCGCTCGGGAATGCCGTAGCTCCAGCGCCGGGATACCAGCGGGGTGGGCTTGCTCTGGAATATATCGTAAAGCCGCGGACGAATTTGATACCCGATCTCCAGCACATCGCGGAATCCTTCGGTGGTGATCAGTCCTACCCGTCCGAACGTCCCGGTGATAAGCGCATTGGTGGCGATGGTCGTGGCATGCACCAGCAATGAAAAGGAGCTTGGGTCGATGGACGCGTCCCGCTGGGCACGCCCCACGGCCTCCATGAATCCGTCTGCCGGGTTGCCGGGCGTGGTGGGCACTTTGATGATGCTCAGCTCTCCGGTGGCTTCATCCACCAGAGCGCCGTCGGTAAAGGTGCCGCCAATGTCAATTCCGAGGCGGAAGGTGGTCAACGCTTGCTCCTTGTAATCCTGAGGCCGGACTGGTCCGCCGCTGGAACGGGGCCGGGGCAGAAATACTCCTGGGGATCGCGGCCCTATTATCCGCGTAATCTGGCGGTTGCGGCTGCATCGAGTTCCAGGGTGTCCGGATCTACCGCGACCCGGTAGACATCCTGCGCGCGCTGCAGGGAAATCCGGCCTTCCGCAACGTCCGCGGCCACTTGCTCCGGCTTGCGGGTGGTGGGATCGCCACAGCCTCCACCACCGGGGGTCTGCACACTGAGCACCTCGTCCTTCTTGACGGTGAAAGTGATCTTGGAGGGCAACTCCCTCGCCTCCCCGTCTGGATTGAGTATGTATTTGGCCGGACGCGCTTCTCCTCCGCCAAAGAGGCCCCAGGGTGGAAAATCCGCCCGGTCCGAGAGAATGGAAAAGCTGGGCTGATGGCCGGGGAAAGTATAGTCCCGCCGGACGCCCATGCCGCCCCGGTGCTCTCCCGCGCCTTCCGAGTCGTCGATCATCTCGTAGCGCAAAATGCGCACCGGGTAGTGGTATTCGGTTTCCTCCACGGGTGCATTTTCGGTATTTTGAAAATGGGCCTGTACCGCGTCCATGCCGTCGTTGCGGATGGTGGCGCCGTATCCACCGGCAATGGTCTCGTAGTAGGTAAAGTACTCTCCGGTTTCCGGGTGGCTCCCTCCAAAGGCAAGATTGCACATGATGCCTTTGCCACATGCCACGACGCGCTCGGGCATGGCCGGCGCCAGCGCCTTGAACATCAGATCGCACAAATTGACGGCAACTTCCCAGCCCGCGGCCACCGCTGCGGGATGCTGCGCATGGACGATGGTGCCCGGGCGGGTGCGGATGTCCACCAGCCGGTACAACCCGTCATTGACCGGAAGGTCCGGGCTGAGCAGGCATTTCAATACGTAGACGATGGCGGAGTAAGTCTGGGAAAATGTAGCATTGGTTGGCGATCCGCGTTGGGGATCGCATTCGCTCAGGTCCACCGCCAGCTTGCCTTGATCGATATGTACCGTCATGGTGAAGCGAATCGGCTCATCGGTCACGCCGTCGCCATCCATCCACGACTCGGCACTGTAGCTTCCATCGGGAAATTGGCTAAATTCCTGGGCGGCGCGGCGTTCCGTATAATCCAGCAGGGCATCCATGTAGGACCGCAGCTCCTGCGCGCCGTACTTGCCGAGCAATTCTTGCATGCGGCGCGCTCCGAGCCGGTTGGCCGCGGTCTGGGCGCGGAAATCCCCCGAAATCTCGTGTACGCCCCGGAAATTCGAGCGAATCAGATTGAATACATTGTCTTCGATTACTCCGTCCCGAACGAACAGGATTGGCGGAATAATCAGGCCTTCCTGATATATCTCGGTTGATATCCCGATGCTGCCGGGCGCGCCTCCGCCTACATCGACGTGGTGGGCGATATTGGCCATGAAACCGAACAATTCCTGCTGGTAATAAAGCGGGGTGATCAGGGTGATATCGTTCAGATGCACCCCGCCGGTAAAGGGATCGTTCGTGAGCAGACTGTCTCCATCGCGAAGATTGTCCGCACCGTATTTCTCGATGGAGCGGGGCACAATATGTGCCAGGGAGCCTAAGTGAGAAGGTTGTGCGAAGGCCTGGGCGACGGCTCTGCATTGGCGGTCGAAAAAAGCGCAGGAAAAATCCCCTCTGGTTTTGATGTTTGTGGAGTACGCAGCTCTGCGCAGCGTTGCACTCATTTCCTCGGTGATAGCCACCAGGGCATTGCGGATGACTTCAAAGCGCACCGGGTCCAGTCCGTCACCGAGAAATGGTTGCTTGGCGGGGGAGTTGATTTGGGAAGGCATGGGCGGTACCGGGGTTGTGTCGCCACCGGGCCTGCGCGGGGACCGGCGCGAGGCGGGAGGCAAAGCCTCCCGCCTGTTGTGTTCATCTCATCAAGTTGTCCCATTCAAGCGCAATGCGTGAAAAAGGCAATAGCCGTGGCGAAGATTTTTTTCAGCGCGGGGATCGTTCGAGAGGGTGAACACCCGGGCAGGCAAGTTTGCGGGAGGGAACCGCGTGCGGATCAAGCGCGACCCGCCGGGCGCAAGGAAGGGCGCGCGCGGATGCTTGTTCACAGATCAGAATTTATTACAAGGGGTGGGTTGTCCTGCATCAATGCGGGACAGGCCGGCAAGGTGTTTTGTCGCCGTTGAAATTAAAGTGCGCGGTGCTCTGCGATGCTTCCAGCATTGGCGCGCACTAGGGAGCGGCTAGTTGGGTTTGGATTTGATTGTCACGATCAATTCCATTCCCTTGTATTCCTCGACAAATTTGCACTGGATGCGGAACTGTGCATCGAGAAATTCCGTAGATGCATCCTCCAGTTTGCAAGCCACAACCTCGGCGTCGGCGTTGAGCGTATCGCTCATGGAAATCTGAAGAAGTTCGCCCGGCCTAAGAGGATGATTTGAGAGGATGGCGATGCCCGATAGGGACATATCGATTATCGAGAATTGCTGGATTGTATTGATCCAGAGGTCATCCGTCTCCACTTTCAGCCTGGGATGATTGCGCCTTTCCTGTCCTTGCGGCTCGTCGAGGATTTCTCCATTGATACGGCTCTGTTCGAGGATGCGGTAATACTGTTCTTCAATATTTTCAGTCAATTTTGCTCTTCCTCCAGGTTTTACGCGTGTCCTATGACCACTGACGATTTCAAAGGGCGGAATAATCCAGCACACCTATAATGACATTATCTCTTGACTGTAAATTGGCTGGAATCGGCCAATAGGGCGGATTACCCGCTCGCTCACAACAATTGCCATCAAGCTGCTGCGGAGCACCTCGGGCATCGGTATTACTTCGCATTAAACTGCGAAAGAATTATGGGGCAATATGAAGGAATTATGGAGGACTGTGCTTGGAAGTAATTTCGGGCATTCCGTGCTCTCCCGCCGAATAACTTCCCAAATCATTCCGTAAGTGCGTCAGTGGCGTAATTCTGTCCCCCCGGCGAGGTACACATAAAGCGTCCCAGGAATGTTTCAGCAAAATATTATCGCCGGGAATTGGATCGCTTCCCCTATTCGCGCATCGTTTTCGTTCGGTTAATCAAATTATGTTTTTTTCTGGAACGGAAACCGGGTCATAGGGTATCCTTCCGTTTCGACCCACTGATTGCAGCATCCCCCCTTTCGGCGGGAATGCTGCAGTATATTTCCCGGTGGAGCCAACAATCACCGCCGGAGGAGTGAGGCGCCTCATGGTGAAAGGGGCCAAGGGGTCTGGAGCAGTGGCGTCATGTAACCGCCGTTACGGGGGATTGCCGTTGGAACACATAGAATACCGGCGATCCAGGGCTGTAGGCGTGAGCAGATAGACTTGCCGGGGAAAAAGATGAAGCTGCTGGCACCGTTGCTGGGTATTGCACTGTTGGGTCTGGCCGGGCATTCGATCGCGAAGCCGAGCGTGAAAGAGATCGTTTCTTCCGTAGTGGGAGTGCAGGCGGAAATTCCCGCGAACGCGCGCACCGCCCACTCGCTGGGAACTCGCCGCCAAGGCAGCGGTGTCATCATCGACAGCAACGGCCTGATACTGACGATCGGATATCTGATTCTGGAAGCGGTAAAGATTCAGGTCAGCGAGGGGGATGAACAGCAAATTCCAGCGGTCTTTGTGGGGTATGATTCCGAATCGGGATTCGGGGTCCTGCGGGCGCTGAAGCCGCTCAAGGGCAAAGCCGTGGAAATGGGGGTGTCGAAAGCGCTGAAGCGAGAAAATCCCGTATTGATCGTAAGCGACGGGCGAGGAAATGGACTGAAATCGGCAATGGTAATTTCGCGGCGCAGTTTTGCCGGATACTGGGAGTATTTGCTGGAGAGCGCCATTTTCACCACGCCACCCATACAGAATTTTGCCGGTGCGGCGTTGATAGACACGAATTTGAAGCTGGTGGGTATAGGCTCCCTGTTCGTGGGAGACGCTGAAGCCAAGGGGGTACGTCTTCCAGGCAACATGTTTGTCCCTATCGACAGGCTCTATCCTGTGCTGGCGGACCTGATCGCCCTGGGGCGTCCTTCGACACCGCCAAAGCCGTGGCTGGGGGTGTACCTGAGCGAGGTCTATGGGCGGGTTGTGGTGACCAGAGTAGCGGCCGCAAGCCCGGCCAGCGACCAGGGTATGGGAGAGGGAGATTTTATTTTAAAGGTGGGAGGGTTGGACGTTACGGATATGGCGGATTTCTACCGCAAATTGTGGAAGCAAGGACATGCGGGGGTGGCGGTGAATCTGACGATCCTGAGGGGGAGCGAAGTTAAATCGCTGACATTAAAATCCGACGACCGCTACCGGCATTACAAGAATCTGCCTGTGAAATAATCCGTGCGGGTTTTTCTTGCCGCGCAGGCGGCGCGTTGCACCTGGGGAGCATCATTTTAGTCAAAATAGATGATAGAGACCCGGCTTGCTTAATCCGTTCCTCAAATTTCAGGTAATACCATGAAGGCAGCGGGAAAATTACAAATGAAAGAATTGACTTAGCGTACCCGGTGAAGTACCAGAGATGATCATTTGCTACTGAAATAATAACCGATACTAGAGTATTTGCGGCCATGGAATCGAATATCCTGCAAAACGGCAACGTTACCTTCCCAGTTCTGATGCTGGAAAACGCCCGGCGCTATGGGGAAAAGAAGATCGCCTACAGGGAAAAAGATCTGGGCATTTGGCAGTCCTATTCATGGCAGGTTTCCCTGGAGCAGAGCCGGGACCTGGCCAACGGCCTTGCGTCCCTGGGGTTTAAGCGTGGGGACAAGATGGTCGTAGTCGGTGACAACCGTCCTCAACTCTATTGGGGGATGATGGCGGCGCAGTGTCTTGGCGGGGTGCCAGTGCCTTTGTACCAGGATTCTATCGAGCGTGAGATGGAATACGTGGTCAAGCACGCCGACGCACGCTTCGCCCTGGTCGAGGATCAGGAGCAGGCCGACAAGCTGCTCAATATCAAGGAAAACTGCAAGGATCTGGAATACATCATCTATGGCGACCCCCGCGGTCTGCGCAACTACGACCAGCCGTATCTGTTTAGTTATGAAAAGGTGCAAGAGATGGGGCGGAAGTTCGCCCAGGAAAATCCCAACTATTTCCAGGAAGAAATCGACAAGGGATCGGAGGAGGACCTGGCCATTATCTGTTATACCTCCGGTACAACCGGCCAGCCCAAGGGGGTAATGCTCACCCACCGCAATTTCATCGAGACCTCCACCAAATTCAGCGATTACGAGGGGTTAAACGCCAATGACTCGGTGATCGCTTATCTGCCCATGGCCTGGGTGGGGGATTTCTTCCTTTCCTATGGTCTGGCCCTGACGAGCGGTATTACGGTGAGTTGTCCGGAAGGCAGTGCGACGGTGTTGAGCAACATTCGTGAGATCGGACCCACTTATTTCTTTGCGCCTCCTCGCATTTGGGAAAACCTGCTGACTTCGGTCATGATTCGCATGGAGGATGCCAGCTGGATCAAACGAAAGTTGTTCCATTATTTCATGGGTCTAGCCTCGCGGATGCAGCGCGGTGGTTACAGCAGTAGCTTGCTCAAGGCACTGGACGCCGCCATGTATCAGCTTGGCAGAATTGTCGTATACGGTCCTCTCAAGGACAGCATGGGATTGAGCAAGATTCGTATCGCCATCACTGCGGGTGAGGCCATCGGTCCGGAAATATTTGCTTTCTTCAGGTCACTTGGAATCAACCTAAAGCAGCTCTACGGCAGCACGGAAGCGAGCGTGTTCGTAAGCCAGCAAACAAACGACGATATTCGAGACGATACCTGCGGCCCACCCATGCCTTGGGTGGATCTGAAGATTTCGGAGGATGGAGAAGTGCTGTTCAAGAGCCCGGGCGTATTCAAGGGCTACTATAAGAATGAGCAGGCCACGAAGGATACTCTGATAGATGGCTGGGTGCACACCGGAGATGCGGGCTTTATAGACCCTGACGGGCATCTAAAGATCATCGACCGCATCCAGGACGTCAGCACCTTGACCACTGGGACCATGTTCGCGCCGAAGTACATTGAAAACAAACTCAAATTTTCGCCATTCATCAAAGAAGCCGTGACCGTAGGAATGGACCGGCCCTATGTTACCGCCATGATTAATATAGACCTCGATGCGGTGGGAAACTGGAGTGAACGCCGGAACCTTAACCACACCAGCTATACGGACCTGGCGCAAAAGCCCGAAATTTATGACCTGATCGGGGAAGAGGTGCGCAGGGTCAACCAGAATCTGGCCGAAGACGAGCAACTGAAAGGCGCTCAGATCAACAAGTTTCTGATATTGCACAAGGAATTGGACCCCGATGACGAGGAAATCACCCGCACTCGGAAGGTGCGGCGTGGATTCATCGGAGAAAAGTACGCGGATTTGATCAATGCCATGTATTCGGACAAAAGCCATGTAGAAGTGAAGGCGCAGGTTACCTTCGAGGATGGCCGCAAATCCACCATAAATGCTGATCTGCAGATCCGTTCAATGGAATGAATAGCCTAAGCGTATGATTGGTGGGGGCCGCACAATGGGTTCCCCGGCAGATTCGCCCGTGAACATTCAAACAATTCGAATTGACCGAGAAACGTGCAAGTGAATGCCGAAAATAACGGAAGAGGAGCGGAGCCGCTCCTGCAGGTGGAAAACATCAGCCTCAGTTTCGGGGGTCTCAAGGCTTTGGACAGCGTGAGCCTGGAAGTGAGGAAGGGGGAGGTGCTGGGTATCATTGGGCCCAACGGCGCCGGAAAAACTTCCATGCTTAACGTCATCAACGGGGTTTATCATCCCCAGGAAGGGCGCATTCTGTTCGAAGGAAAGGACCGCACCACCATGCGTCCTCACGAGGTGGCGGCATCCGGTGTGGCGCGCACCTTTCAGAATGTAGGCCTGTTCAAGGCAATGACCACCCTGGATAACTTGTTGGCCGGCAGAAATTTGTTCATGAAAAAGAATATTCTCCTGCAGGCGATTTATTTTGGGCCCGCCCAGCGGGAAGAAATCCGTCAGCGGGAGAAGGTGGAAGAGATTATCGATTTTCTGGAAATTCAGAATTTGCGGCGGTTGCCTGTGGGTGCCTTGCCCTATGGATTACAGAAGCGCGTGGAGTTGGGGCGCGCGCTTGCGCAAGAACCCAAGTTGCTCCTGCTTGACGAGCCCATGGCCGGGATGAACATGGAGGAAAAGCAGGACATGTGCCGGTTTATTATTGACACCAACGAGCAGTTGGGAACGACCATCGCGCTGATTGAGCACGACATGGCTGTTGTGATGGATATTTGTGACCGGATAATTGTGCTCGATCACGGCGCAAAAATTGCTGAAGGCAGTCCGGATGAGGTGCGCAACAATCCGGAGGTCATCCGGGCATATCTCGGAGACGAGTGACGCGGTCGCAATTCACCGGACTGATATGATTCTAGAGCGGCCGAAAGGGCTGTGGCTGAACCCGTAAACCATGGTGGGGTAGATGGAAGAGTTTTGGTATTGGATGGAGGTGTTTGTAAGCGGGACACTGCAAGGGGTGATGTATTCTCTCGTCGCCCTGGGATTTGTCCTGATTTACAAGTCCTCCGGGGTATTCAACTTTGCGCAGGGCTCCATGTGTCTGTTCGGTGCGCTGGGGTTCGTAATTCTGCTGGAGGCGGAATACAATTTTTGGTTTGCTCTCTTGCTTACCGTAGGCATGATGATCGTCTTGGCGATAGCCGTCGACTGGGTGGTGCTGCGGCCCCTGACCGCGCGGCCGCCGATCACCCTGTTTATGGCGACGGTAGGACTCGCATTTTTCCTGGAAGGTCTCGCCCAGTTGGTGTGGGGCACGCAGCCGCACGGGCTGGACATCGGCATCTCGGATCTTCCTTTCGAAGGATTACCGATATCCATCAGCCGATTCGAGCTGTTCGCGGCGGGTATCTCCCTGGTTATGATCGGCGTGCTGGTGGTGTTCTTCCACAAAACGCGGGTCGGCAGGGCGCTACGCGCCGTTGCGGACGATCACGAGGCCGCTCTTTCCGTGGGTATTTCCTTGCGGATGGTGTGGGGCGTCACCTGGGCCATTGCGGGAATAGTGGCGCTGGTGGCGGGGATCATGTGGGGCACGCGTCTGGGCGTGCAATATAGCCTCTCGTTGATTGTGCTCAAAGCCCTGGCCGTATTGATTCTCGGCGGGTTCAATAGCATATCAGGGGCCATTATCGCCGGAGTGATCGTGGGAGCCTTTGAAAAGCTGTTGGATGTAGGCATCAGTGTGGCGACGGACTACCAGTTTGGCGGAACGGAGAGCTTTTCCGCTTATTTGCTGGCGTTGGTTGTGTTGCTGTTCAAGCCGTACGGACTGTTCGGCGACGAAATTATTGAAAGGGTATAGGAGTGATTTACCGGCAAACCGGACTGTTCGTTACCAGCTATGCCAAGGATATGCGGATGTTTCCCATTCCGCAGGACCGCTGGGGAATTGCCTTTGTGCTTTTCGTGGCTTACGTGATCATCCCGGTGTTTGCGAGCGAATACTGGATTTCCACTATCTTCACGGTCGTCCTTATCTATTCGCTGGCCGCCATTGGCTTGAATCTGCTGACGGGATATTGCGGCCAGCTCTCCCTCGGGCAGGCGGGATTCATGGCGGTGGGTGCTTACGCCGCCTTCAATTTCGCCGTACGGCTGCCCGGGTTGCCCGTGGTGGTGAATTTCTTGCTGGGGGGCGTATGCGCCGCGCTGGTGGGGCTGTTGTTCGGGCTGCCTTCCTTGAGAATCAAGGGCTTTTATCTGGCCGTGGCCACCCTGGCGGCGCAGTTCACCATCGAATGGGTGATTGTCTCATTCAACTGGTTCGCCGCGGGAAATATGATGGGGGCCATCGATACGCCCCGCATGGTCATTCTGGGGTGGCATGTGGAAAGCGTGACGGACAAGTACCTGCTGACCTTGTCCGTGGTGGTCGTGCTGGCCTTTGCCGCGAAGAACCTGGTGCGCGGGGAGATTGGGCGTTCCTGGATGGCCATTCGGGATTTGGATGTGGCTGCCGAGATGATCGGAATCCGCCTCTTCCCGCAGAAACTGCTCGCCTTCATGGTCAGTGCGTTTTATGCGGGCGTGGCGGGCGCCTTGCTGGCATTCTGCTACCTCGGTTCTCTGGAGATTACCAGCTTCGAGCTGCTGGTTTCCTTTAGGATACTGGGGATGATTATTGTGGGAGGCTTGGGGACAATCACCGGGTCCTTCCTGGGAGCGGCCTTCATTATACTGCTGCCGATTTTGATCAGCAACGTGGCGGCACAGTTCGCGAGCACGCAGGTTACGCAATTTACCGCAAACGCCGAAGTGATGCTGTTCGGGGCGTTAATCATAGGTTTTCTTATTCTGGAACCGCTAGGGCTGGCGCGCTTATGGCGGTCGTTAAAAGATAAATTGCGTTTATGGCCCTTTCCGTATTAAACAGGGGGCAATTAGACATTCCAGGCGGTAAAGGGTCGTTTTTTTCAGGGGGATTATCCGGGAAGAACGCAGACGCTTGCCTGGATAGATGGTGCTATCAACCCTAATTGGAGGGTGTAATGAATCGAATATTCAGAAACCTGTCATTAGCCTTGATGGCGTTGCTGGTCGCGGGAGTGTTTGCCGCGTCATCGGCCTATGCCGTGGAGGTCAAAGACAATGAGCAATACATTCCGGTTCTCACCTATAAAACCGGACCCTTCGCCCCGGGCGGCAGCGGCACCGCGGGAGGAAACGAAGATTATATGACCCTGCTCAATCTGCGCGATGGCGGCATCGGCGGGGTAAAGCTGGTCTTCGAGGAATGCCTGTTCGGATACAATACCGATCGG
>JAPUIH010000163.1 GCA_027297205.1 SAR324 cluster bacterium
GCCAGGACAGCGGTGGCGGGCGCGGCGGGACGGGGCGCCGAGGCCGGGGCACCGGGTTTGCCGGCCCAGGCACCGTGCTGGGCTGCGGGGGCCGCGCCACCGGGTTTGCCGGCGGGGTCCGGGGCATCGGCATTGCCGGCCGGAACACCGTGCTGAGCGGCCGCCGCCATGAAGTTCACCACGTCGGTTTTGGTGATCTGCCCCCGGCGGCCCGTGCCGGGAATGGTGGAGGGGTCAAGCTGATGCTCGGCCACCATGCGCTGCACCGCGGGAGTGAGGTTGCTGTTTGTGGCCGTGGCGGGGGCCGCCTGCGCCGCGGGCTGGGCGGCCATATCCGGCGGCGCGGGCGCGTTGCTATGCCGCGGCGCCTCGCCCTGCCGCGGCGAATCGTCCTGCCGGGGCGCCTCGGGCCTGGCCTGGGCGGCGGAGTCCGTATCCAGCTTGCCCAGCACCTCGCCGATATTCACTTTCTCGTTCTCTTTTTTCAGGATCTCGGTGAGCACGCCCGCCTGCACCCCCGGTACCTCCACCATCACCTTGTCCGTTTCAAGCTCCAGCAGCACGTCGCCCTCGGCCACGGCATCACCGGGGGATTTCAGCCAGGCCGATACGGTGGCTTCCGTGATGGATTCGCCCAGTTCGGGCACGACAATATCGATGTCCATGGCGGCTTTCCTGCGAGAATCCTAGTGGGAGTCCTATGGGGCGCCACGGGCCACGGCTTGCCGCGGTCCCGCGGGAGATGGGGTGTCAGGCCAGGGCCGCGGCCACCAGCGCCTCCTGTTGCGCGTCGTGCACCCGGTGAGAGCCCGCCGCCGGGCTGGCCGCCGCCTCGCGGCCCACGTAACCGGGCGTCAGGGACGCGGGCAGCAGATCGCGCAGCAGAGGCTCCACGAATGTCCAGGCGCCCATGTTTTTCGGTTCTTCCTGCACCCAGCGCACTTCCTTGGCTGCTGGATACTGCTTCAGCACCAGGCTCACCTGATCGTCCGGGAAGGGGTAAAGCTGCTCCATGCGCACGATGGCCAAGTCCTTGCGCTTCAGCCTTTCCCGCTCAGCGGTCAGGTCGTAGTACACCTTGCCGGAGCAGAATATGATGCGGCGCACCTTGTTCCTGGGGCTTGCCTTGCGGTCGAAGAGCAGTTCCCGGAAATGGCCCTTGATCAAATCCTCCGGAGAAGATACCGCCCGCGGGTGGCGCAACAGGCTCTTGGGCGACATCACAATGAGAGGCTTGCGGAAGCTGCGGTGCAACTGACGGCGCAAGAGATGAAACATTTGCGCCGGTGTGGAAGGGCTGCAGACCTGCATGTTGCCGTCGGCGCACATCTGCAGGAAGCGCTCCAGGCGGGCGCTGGAATGCTCCGGGCCCTGGCCTTCAAAGCCGTGGGGCAGCAGCATCACCAGCCCGTTCATGCGCAGCCATTTTTCCTCCGAGGCCGCGATAAACTGGTCGATGATCATCTGCGCCCCGTTGGCGAAGTCGCCGAACTGCGCCTCCCACAGGACGAGACAATAGGGATCGTTGAGGGAATACCCGAACTCGAATCCCAGCACCCCTATCTCCGAGAGGGGGCTGTCGTAAACCTCGAATTTGCCCTGCCCTTCCTTGAGATGCTGCAAGGTCACATAGTCCTTGCCATTGGTCACGTCCACCAGGTTGGCGTGGCGGTGGGAGAATGTGCCGCGGCTGCTGTCCTGGCCGCTCAGGCGCACGTTGAAGCCCTCCCAGACCAGGCTGCCGTAGGCGAGCAACTCGCCCATGCCCCAGTCGATGGGCTGCTTGCCCTCCATCATGCCCCGCCGCGCTTGCAGCAGCTTGACCAGGCGCGGATGAGGCGTGAAATCCTTGGGCACTTCGGTGATGGCCTTGCCGATGGCGTGCAGGGTGTCTTTTTCCACTTCGGTGATCACGATCTGCCGCGGCACCGCGCGGCCCAGACCACTCCATGTGCCGGCCAGGGTGTCGATCTGCGGCTCCACCGTGTCCCGGGAGGCGGCCTCCAGCGCCGCATCAAGCTCCTGCCGGTACGCAGCGCGGATGCCGCGTTCCTCCTCCGCCGTGATGCTTCCTTCCTGCAGTAATTTGCCCGCGTAGATTTCCAGGGTGGAGGGCAGTTCCTTGATGATCTTGTAAGTGAGGGGCTGCGTAAAGCTGGGCTCGTCCATCTCGTTGTGCCCATGGCGCCGGTAACAGAACAGGTTGACCAGGATATCCGTGTGGAAGTATTGCCGGAACGCCACGGCCAGCTTCATCACATGCGTCGCCGCCTCCGGATCGTCCCCATTGACGTGCAGAACGGGAATGTTGAGCATCTTCACCACGTCGCTCGGGTACACGAAGGAGCGCGCCATGCGCGGCGGTGTGGTGAACCCGACCTGGTTGTTGACGATGATGTGGATCGTGCCGCCGGTTTTGTAGCCCTGCAACTGGGAGAGATTGAGGCATTCCATCACGGAACCCTGACCGGCGAAGGCGGCGTCTCCGTGCATTAGCACGGGCACGATGGCCTTGCCGTAGCGGTCGCCCAGCCGGTCCTGCTTGGCCCGCACGTAGCCTTCCACCACCGGGTTAACCGCCTCCAGATGACTGGGGTTGAAGGCCAGGGAAAGATGAACGTTGCGTCCCGCCTGGGTCTCGCGGTCGCTGGAATAACCCAGGTGGTACTTCACGTCGCCGGAGCCCGTGAGCTCATTGACCTCGATCACATCCTTGAATTCGGCGAACACCATTTCCAGGCGCTTTTCCATTACGTTGACCAGGGTATTGAGCCGGCCGCGATGGGGCATGCCGAACACCACCGTGTCCACCCCCAGTTCCGCGCCTTCCTCCACCAGGGCGTCCAGCATCACGATCAGGGTCTCCGCGCCCTCCAGGGAAAAGCGCTTCTGTCCCACAAACTTGGTGTGCAGGAATTTCTCGAACATTTCCGCGTGGGCCAGCTTGGAGAGAATGCGGATCTTGCTTTCCTTGTCGAAGCGGGGCTGGTTCCACGAACCTTCCATGGCCTCCCGCAGCCAGCTCCGCTGGGCATGATCGCGGATATACATGAACTCCGCGCCCACGGATCCGCAGTAGGTCTGGCTCACCTGCTGCAAGATATCGCGCAGGGACGCCAAGGGCGGCGCAACCAGCGTACCAGTGGAGAAGGACTCGTCCAGATCTGCCTCGTTCAGACCGAAATATGCCAGGGAAAGGTCGGGTGGATTTTGCATGTGGGGCCGTCCCAGGGGGTCCAGCCGGGCGCCCGTGTGGCCGAAATTGCGGTAAGTGTTGATCAGCTGGTGCACCTTGGACTGCTTGCTCAGGGAGCCTTCCGCATCGTCCAGGGGGCGCTGCCGCAGTGCCGGCTCCGCGCCGCCGCCGGCCGCCGGCCGGGCCTGGGCAACCTTGCCGCCTCCGTTCTGCATCCAGGCAAAAAACCGCCGCCATTCCTCACTGAAGGATTCGGGCGCATCCTGGTATTGCCGGAACAGGTTCTCCAGAAATTCAGCATTCACGCCTGAAAATACGGTGGGGAAATCTTCAGGGGATCGCATGAAAACTCCTAGGAGACGCTTGGCCGTGCGTGGGTATGGGGTCCGGAAGCTGATTCAGCAGGTCCCGGTATCGGCGGATTAGCGAATATAATGGGCCTATTATCGAATGAGATCAAGGGATTCCGGAGTAATTGATCTTACCGTCGATGGCAGTTGCGCGCCGCGCAGGACGCGGACAATGGCCCGCGCGGAGACCCCGCGATGCAGTGGAAATAAGCATCCCTCCCCCATTGGAATGAAGGCGCGAAAGGAGGAAAGGGATGCCTCACCCAGTGCGCCCCGCACCAGGCGGATCGCCGCATGCCAGGGCATCCGCAAGAATGCGCCGGAAGGGTCCTTCTTCACTGAAATAGCACGGTGGGTGAATCAGGAAGACTTCTTCAACTGTGCGGGGGGTTTCATATCGGCGTCATGATTTTCCGCCGCGGTAAAAACGCCGCCTTGCATATTGGCGCCCGACAGATTGGCGTCGGAGAAATCCGCGCTGATGAAGTTGGCGCCGGAAAGATTGGCACCCGAAAGATCGGCGCCGGTCAGGTTGGCGTTGACCAGCACGCAGTTCTGCAGGTTGGCCTTGGTCAATTTCGCGCCGGAAAGATTCGCTCCCACCAGGAGCGAGTCCTTGAGGTCCGCATTGGCCATGAAGGTCTCGGACAGGTTCGCCCCCCGCAGGTCCGTACCTTTCAGGCCCTGCCCGGACTTCATGCGGTTCTGGATCAGATCGCGGATGCGGTCGGAGGAATCGCGGTCGGATACCGACAGGTCGGTGAGACGCTGGTTGGTGTTGCGCAGACGCTCGGCCAGCATGACGGAGAAGTTCTTGTACAGCTTGTAGGCCAGACCCAGGGAGTTCTGGCGCAGAATGGATTCCCGCAAGCTGAGCAGGATAGTCTCGCCGATCGCCGTGGCCTTTGCCGAACGCGGAGACTGGTCAATCGGACCCATCTCGCCAAACAGGACGCCGCTCTCCAGGGTGACAAGCACCTCTTCCTGATTGCGGCCGATATTGCGGCTGATGCGCACGCTCCCGGCGATGATGATGTACATCTTGTCGCCGCGTGTGCCTTCCGCGAAGACGATCTCGCTGTTTTCGAACACCTCGCGCTGGGTGCTCTTTAGCAGCGCCAACAACTCGCCATCGTTAAAATTCTGAAAGAAATCGACGTTTTCTTTCAGCTTCGAGAAGATTTCCTTGGTGAGTTGCATGCCTGGTCCCAGCGTCTCAATATCGCTCCCTCGCGGGGAATTCCGGCGGGAGCCGAAGGCGGCGTCAGATTTTCATCATTCCAATGATTTCACCTTAAGCAGCGCTTGTATACTGCTCTGCTGCCCCAGCCACTCCCACTCATAACCAAGCAGGACTACCACACGCTCATAGTGCAGCCGCGGACATTGCAGGTGAAAGTACAATTCCCCTTCGCTTTCGCTGACCCAACAGGAGGTGCCGGGTATCCGGGCCAGCCGGTCGGCCTCATTCCGCAATGCGTCTACGGCACGGTATCTCTTGTGTACGAGTCGCGACCAACCCTTCGAGAAGGTTGCAAAATGTCTATTACGGGAAATTTGCTTTGAAGTCAAAGCGTTAAAGAGATGCCGCATCCATTCCGTCCGCTCCTCCATGGCTAATTCCTATCGCCGGTGAGCAGTTGCTGGATGAGGGCCATCCTAATCCACAGGCCGTTTCTGGCCTGTTCGAAATACATGGCCCGGTGGTCATTGTCGACCGCCGGGTCAATTTCCCCAACACGCGGGAGGGGATGCAAGATAATAGCCTCTTGCGCCATTTTGGACACATTTTCCCTGGTCAGACGGTAGGCGTTGTTGGCCTGCTTGAATTCCTGCTGGTCATGGAAGCGTTCTTTCTGGATGCGGGTCATGTATACACTGTCAATATGGGGCAGCACGGCGTCCAGGTCGCTCTCCTCCCGCCAGTTGACCGATTTGCCCGACAGAAAGTCTTTAATGTCTTCATGCATCTGGCACACCGGCGGCGCCACGAAGATCAACTCCACATTGTCGTATTTAGACAGCAGATAGGCTAGGCTGCGCACCGTGCGCCCATAACGCAGGTCGCCCACCATGGCCACTCTCAGTCCGTCGAGGCGGTTAAACTTTCGGAAAAGAGTGTACAGGTCGAGCAACGCCTGGGTGGGGTGCTGCCCCGCACCATCCCCGCCATTGATGATGGGCACCGGAGAGATTTCCGCGGCGCGCTTGGCCGCCCCGATCTCGTTATGGCGCATCACGATCAAATCCACGTATCCGGAAATGATGCGGATGGTGTCCTCCAGGGACTCCCCCTTGGCCAGGGATGAAAATTCCCGGGCGTTTTCCGTGGTGATCACGTTTCCCCCCAGGCGGTACATGGCCGCCTCGAAGGAAAACCGGGTGCGGGTGGATGGCTCGTAGAACAACGAGGCCATGGTGAACCCGGCAAGTTCGCGGGACTTGCCCTGCTCGGAAAAGGCGTGCGCGCGTTCGAAGAGGGTGGACAGGTATTCCCTGTCGAACTGCTGCGATTCTATGATGTGTCGCACCGTACCCATCAATTCCCGGCGGAATTGCCTGAACGGACCGTTGCGCGCCACAGTACCACAGAGTTGGCTGCCTCCTCTTTGCCCGGCCCGCTGCAAGGCGGATGATACTCCGTATTTACCATATCGGCGGGAGGGATTCCAAAAGATTCCCCGGGCACGGCATGGGATTGGCGTACATTATTTCCCCCCCCGCCGCCATCATCGGAATCGTGGCCACTGCGCCGCCGGGGCGGCAGCCATGTATTCGCGCCCATGGGGTGGCTGCCGGGCTTTTTTTCTTTATCGCATCCCCCGCGCCACATAAGATGCAACTCCCTGGGACCGCATCATCCACCCGAGCATGGCGCGGCGTAGGCGTAAATGACGCCAAGGGCGCGCAATGGCGGCCCCTGTAAAAGGAACAACCGCGATAATGACGGAAGATTCACCGCAGAAGGGACGCATTATTTCCGGCACGCTGCTGGCGCCGCTGTTGACCGGCCTGGCCTATGCCGCCGGTCGCAGCCTGCCTGCCGGCGGGTTCATGGACGACTTGTACCTGCCGAGTCCCCTGACCCTGGCCTTCTTTTCCGGGTTGTTGATTGCCTTTGCCTGCCGCCCGGTGCTGCTGCGGGTGCCCTGGAGCAGGGGGGTGGCCATCGCCGTGGCCGCGGCCATCCTGCTGGGCGGAGGGCCGGCGGCGGAGTGGCTGCTGGCCTGGACCATTGCCGCCTTCGGGATCGGACCCTTTCCCTACATTCTGCCGCGCAGCGCATGGCCTGAGTTGCTGGGCGCCCTCACGGCGGCGGTCACCATGGGCCTGCTCTTCCGGCCCGGCGGAGGAGTGATCGGCCCCGCCAATCTGCGC
>JAPUIH010000164.1 GCA_027297205.1 SAR324 cluster bacterium
GCTACGATTCGGACAGGCGGCCCACGGAATGGGGCAGGGCCTCTTCCTCGGTGAGGGGCGAGGGAATGGATCGGAACTTGGTCTTTTCGTTCTCGTGGTAGGCATCCTTGAGCATGTCGCGGGTGTAGTCGAAGGCGTCGCGGCTGCCGTGGGCCAGGGAGATGATGCCGGTATCCATGCGGATGGCGTCCTTGGGGCAGGCCTCCACACAGAGTCCGCAGAACACGCAGCGCAGCTCATCGATATCGAACACCACCGGGTATTTTTCCACCGATTTGTCCTCCACCTCTCCCGATTCGATGTGAATACAGTGGGCAGGGCAGATTTCCTCGCACATGTAGCAGGCCACGCACTTGATAAAGCCATCCTCGCGCACGGTCAGGCGGTGCCGGCCCCGGTAGCGGGCGGACACGCGGCGCTTTTCCTCTGGATACTGCACGGTCACCACATCGCGCTTGCCGAAGATGTTGCGGATGAAATGGTGCACGGTAATCCGCAATCCGGCCAGGATCGCCGGGAGGTAAATCGCCTCTATAAATCCTTCCGATCTGTCAACCGTCTTGATTTTCAATTCCATGGCAGGTCGTTCCGGGTGGCCCGGGCTTAAAGGTTCCAGTTGTCAACGGCCAGCAACACCAGGGCGGTCAGCACAATGTTGGCCAGGCTCAGGGGCAGCAGCTTCTTCCAGCCCAATTCCATGATCTGGTCGAAGCGGAAGCGGGGGATGGTCCAGCGCACCATAATGATCAACCAGCAGAAGAAAATGATTTTGCCGACAAAGGCCAGTATTTGCAGCGCGCTGACCAGCCAGACCGGCACGGCCATGAACCAGCCGAAGATCTGAAAGCCTTCCGCATGCAACCAGGGCACGTGGTAGCCCCCGAGAAACAACGTCGTCACCAGCGCGGCGATGCCCACCATGGCGATGTACTCGGCCAGCATGAAGGCCGCATAACGCATGCCCGAGTATTCCATGAAATACCCGGCGATAATTTCCGATTCGCCTTCCGGCGCGTCGAAGGGCAGCCGCTTGGCCTCCGCCAGCATGGCGGTGAAAAACATCACGAAGGCCAGGGGTTGGGTGAAGAGTCCCCATTTGGGAATTACGTCGCCGAACCAATAGGTGTTCTGGTTGGCGACCAGGATGCTCACCTGCACCGAGCCGTTCACCATGAACACACCCACCAGGGACAGCCCCAGGAAAATCTCGTAGGAGAGCATCTGGGAGGTGCCCCGCGCCGCCCCCAGCAGGGCGAACTTGTTATTGGAACTCCAGCCCGCCAGCACCGTGCCGTAGATGCCCAGGGAGGTTACGGCGAACACCAGCAGAATGCCTATATTGACGTCGGTAATCTGAAACGTGAAATCTCCGATGGGTGCGGCAAAGGGAATCACCGCCCAGATCACCACGGCGGAAATGAAGCCGAAGAAGGGCGCGATAGTGAAAATGACCAGGTCCACGCCCTCGGGCACGGTGTCTTCCTTGAAGATGGACTTCAGCCCGTCCGCCGCCATGTGCAGGGCCCCGCGGCCCCGGAAATCGCGCAGGAAGGGAATGTTGGCCCGGTTGGGACCGATGCGGTCCTGCACCGCGCTCATCCACTTGCGTTCCATCAGGGTCATCACCGTGCCCGTGGCCGCCACGAACACGAGGACGATCACCACGATTTTCAGCAGGGCGATCACCACCGGATTGAGCAGAATGTCGAGAATCAATTCCATGCTAGCGTTCCAGTTCGCCTCCAATCATATTGATTGAGCCGAAGATGGGCACGATATCGGCCACATAGTGGCCAATGGTCATTTCCGGCACGGCCTGCACGTAGTTCAGGCAGGGCGGGCGCACGCGGCATTTCACCGGCTTGCCCGAACCGTCGGAGACCAGGTAGAAGCCCACCTCCCCGTTGCCGCCTTCCACCGCCGTATAGCTTTCGCCGGGAGGCGGCTTGGGGCCCTCCATCACGATCTTGAAATGGTCGATCAGCCCCTCGATGTTGCCGTAAACCTTTGCCTTGTCCGGGTAAAACACCCGCCGGTCGCGGTTCATGAAATCGCCGGGGGGCAGCTTGTCCATGGCTTGGCGGATGATGGAAATGCTCTGCTTCATCTCCTCCTGGCGCACCAGGAAGCGGTCATAGCAGTCGCCCACGGTGCCCACCGGGATTTCGAAGTCCATCTCGTCATAGACGGAATAGGAGTCCTCGCGCCGCAAATCGTAAGGCACGCCCGCCGCGCGCAGCAGGGGGCCGGTGAAAGCATACTCCAGCGCCCGCTCCTTGCTGAGGATGCCCACATCTTTCATGCGGTCGATGAAGATTTTATTCTTGAGCACCAGCTTTTCCCCCTCGTCCAGCACATCGGAGACCTTCAGCAGGCGCTCGCGCAGCATTTCCAGGAAGCCGTCGGGAAGATCGTTGGCGTTGCCGCCGATGCGCGTCCAGTTGGTGGTCAGCCTGGCGCCGGTGACCTCCTCCACCACTTCCCACAGATATTCGCGGGCCTTGATGAAGTAGAGGAACACCGTCATGGCGCCCACTTCCATGGCCGTGGCGCCGTTGCAGGTGAGATGGTCCGTGATGCGCGAAACTTCGCTCATGATCACCCGTGCGAACTCCGCCCGGCGCGGCACCTCAATGTCGAACAACTTCTCCACCGCCATGGAGTAGCCCACGTTGTTGATGAGGGGCGACACGTAATTGAGGCGGTCCGTATAGGGAATGATCTGAATATAGGTGGAATTCTCGGCTTCCTTCTCGAAGCCCCGGTGCAGGTAGCCGATTTCCGTCTCCATGGCCGCCACCACCTCGCCGTCAAGCTGCGCGGTAAAACGCACAATGCCGTGCGTGGCGGGATGGGCCGGACCGATCTCGATAGTCATCGGCTGGGCGGAAAAATCCGGGGTAGTGGGCCGCCGTTTCGAACTCATGAGGGCTCCTGTTCCGGGACGGATGGCGGGGGCTCCTGCACGTACTGGAACACCTCGCCATAGTCGTGCCGCTCGGCGACCGGGCGCATGGGCACCAGCGGCTGCATGAGGAGCTTGTCATAGTCCTTGCGCAGGGGGTGGCCCTGGAAACCCTCGTAACGCAGCAGGAACTTCAGGTTGGGGTGGCCCTGGAAATCGATCCCGTACATTTCCCAGCATTCCCGCTCGTACCAGTCCGCCGCCACCCACAGGGGCTCGATGGAGTCCACCTGGCAGGCGCTTTCCTCCAGGGGAATTTTCACGCGCAGACGGTGATGGAGCGGGGAGGACTTGAAGTGGTACACCATCTCGAAGCGGGGGCTGCGCGGCAGATAGTCCACCGCGGTCAGGTCGATCATCATGTCGAATTTGCAGCGCGGGTCGTCTTTCAGGAAGAGGAACAGCTCCAACATTCCAGCGCGCTTGATGGATACGGTTTCATCTCCGTGCTGGGCATGGCTGTCCAGATAGAGCTTGGGGAAATCCTTCTTAATGAGGGCCGTGAGCGGCGGCATTTTTTCTCCGCCCCCTTGTTGTGCTTTCTGGTTGTCCGCCATTCAATTCGCTCTGATGATTCCGTTGGGGGTGCCGGCTTATCCGGATTGCGCCGGGGCTATTCGCGGCTCAGCAGCAACTCCTCCTTGGTCTGCCGCGGGTTGATGCCGCTGAAGCCGCTGGGGCCGCTGTCTTTATCCTGAATCTGCTTCTGTAGTTGTATAATGCCGTCCAGCACCGCCTCCGGGCGGGGCGGACAGCCCGCGATAAACACGTCCACCGGGAGGATGCGGTCAATGCCCGGCACGGTGGAGTAGTTCTGGTAAAAGCCGCCGGAGGATGCGCAGGCGCCGAAGGCGATCACCCATTTCGGTTCGGCCATCTGCTCGTAGACCCGTTTCAGGATGGGCGCCATCTTGTGGTTGACCGTTCCCACCACAAATAGCAGGTCCGCCTGGCGTGGCGAGAAGCGTGGAATTTCGCTGCCGAAGCGGGCACCGTCATAATGGGGCCCGTACACCGCCATGAACTCCATGCCACAGCAGGCCGTTACGAAGGGATACTGGAACAGCGAGAATTTGCGCGACCAGTTAATGACCTCATCCAGCCGCGAGGTGACAAAACTTTCCGCCGAAGGGAATTTCAATCCCATTCCAGGGCTCCTTTCCGCCAGTCGTAAACCAGGCCCAGCACCAGGATCACGAAGAAAATCGACATCACCACGAATCCGTACAGGCCGAATTCGCGGAATTTCACCGCCCAAGGATAAAAAAAGATGATTTCCACGTCGAAGATCAGGAACGCCAGCGCCACCATGTAAAAACGCACGCTGTAGCGCTTGAACCCGGAGCCCGTGCTGGGCAGCCCGGATTCGAAGGGCATTTTCTTGACCGCCGTGTCCCGCTTGGGCCCGAGCAATATGCCCAGCAGGGTAAAAAGCGCGCCAAAGCCCAACGCGACCCCAAGCAGCATCAACACCGGAATGTACTGTTCGGCCACCATCCTGCGAATAGGCTCCTCAACCGATGCTTTGCGGGGGCGTCTCCTTGTCCGCTTCGGCCAATTCGATACTAAAGACGGAGGCTATCACAACCCCCGCCCTTGTCAACGCGGGCGGGCTTGCGACGGAAGGATTGAAAAATCGTAATGGAAATCTTTACTTGAAATTTTTGCCTTGCTAGAATTTCCGTTCCTATTCCCTGACATCCAGAAGCGGTATTCATGAATCCCGATACGATTACATGGATCTGGCTTGGGGCGGGCGTACTACTGATGTTTACGGAACTGCTCGTTCCGGGGCTGGTGGTCGTGTTCCTTGGGCTGGGAGCGGTGTTGGTGGCGTTTGGGCGGTGGCTGCACTTGCTGGAAGGAATCGTTCCGTCCTTTACCGCTTGGTTTGTCATATCGCTGGCCTTACTGATTGGCCTTCGGCAACTGTTGGCCCGGTTTCTTCCAGCTGAAACCACCTACCAGTCTCCCGACGAGGATATCAACGCTCAGGGCAGTTTGGTCGATGTAGTGGAGGCTGTGGCTGATCGAAACAACGACGGCCGCATCCACTATCTCGGGACGACTTGGCCGGCCACTTGCCTGG
>JAPUIH010000165.1 GCA_027297205.1 SAR324 cluster bacterium
ATCCCAAAGCGCCACAACTTCCCTGCAGGCGCCCCCGTCCGAGAGGGCCAAACATGCGCCGCCTCCAGCCAACGGGACCAATATATATACCCCCTCCCACAACCCCACGTCAACACATCAATAGGCCAATTGCGGGGGAAAACGGCGTGTGGGGCAGAAATTCCGCCACATGCAGCCGGAATTGGGAAAGGTTATGGCAAGATGAAAGATCGGGCTGGCGCGAGGGCGCTTATTCGGTAATGGCTCTGGGCCATTCAATGGACTGGAACGCGCCCTCGAGTTTGCGCGGCAGTTCGGGCTTTTCCGTATAGGCACCGGTGACCTGCACCGCGTAGCGCCCTTGTATCTGGCCGACATTGCCCACAAGGAGGGGGGTGCCATTGACCTTGATCACCGCCTCATTGCCCGCGCCCCCGGACAAGGGGAGGATGCTGCCCACATTGAGCCCGGCGGTGGCCCTACTTATGTCCAACGCGCCCAGATTAATCCGCAGATCGTAGTTCATTTCCTGCATGAAGCGCTCGGCCCGGCCGGGTTCCGCATGCGCTGGATTTGCGTAAAGGGATGGTATGACCGGCTGCGTACCCAGAGTTTCCAGCACAGGCTCTAGCATCACCCGGGGAAAACACCAGGTAAGCCGGGCGGACACTTCGCTGCCCGACAAATGTATCTGTGCCACGAGGCAGGGCTCGAACGCATTCAGGATACGGGCACGGAACAGGTAGGTTGTGACTTTTCTGAGATGGGTTTGCACATCCAGCACACTGGCCCAACTCTCGTCAAGATCGGCCATCATCTGCTGCACCACCTTTTGCAGCCGCTGTTGATTCTCCGGTCCCAGTTGCTGCAGTTCCCCTGACCCGCCTTCGTTCAGGCAGAGCTGCGCGAAGCGGTTGTCCAGCACAAACAGCCCCTGACCCTGCAAAGGTTCCAGTTCAAACAGATAAATGGGGCGGGGCGACATCAGTGAGCCGTAAAACGCGGAAAATTTCATTTCCTCCACCACCGAGGAGCCCGCATACATTTCGATCTGGAAATGTTCGAACAGGGTTTCCTCGATTTTACGGGCCCAGCGGTAGAGCACGGTATCCAATACAGGAAAGCGCCCGTATCGGATCCGTTCCGCCTCACCGAATAGGTATTTCTCGACTGCCACGCCGCACCAAATACGAGATTGCATGTTTGCGTGGGTCGGCGCGGAGAAACTTTCCGCCCCGCCACGCTGGTTCAGAACAGATTATTTGTTCACCGCCACGATCCGTACACCCAGATTTTTCCCATTAATCAGTACGATTTCGCCCTGGGCGATGGCTTTGCCTTCCAACACCAGATCCACGGGTTCACCTACCGTGCGATCCAGAGGCACGACAGAGCCGTAGTCCAGTTCCATGATTTCCTTGCCTTTCAAGGAGATTGAACCTATTTCCACGCTCACCTGATGGGGAATGGAAAGCAGGATTTCCGGGCTGATGCCTCCCGCGGGCAGTTCCTGCGCATGGGACACTGGAGAGGGTGCTCCGCCAGGTTGCAGGCTTGCCACATTCAACTCCATCAGATCCCCTTCTCCCAATTCCACGTCGTCAACGGCACTGAATGGGGTTTCGGAAGGCTCCTCCTCTTCGGCTCCCATATCGACCAATTCCTCAGGTGTGAACTCGATGGGAAGCTCTTCTTCCTCGTCATACTCGTCTTCTTCGAGAATGGAAGCATCCAGAGCATCCAGATGGGCGTCCAATTCGCCAATGTCCACGTCCGGCGCCGCCTCAAAGCCTTCTCCCTGCGTCTCCTCCTCAGCGGCGCTGAAATCCATATCGTCCACGCCATTTAGGCTGAGGTCGGCCACGGCGGCTTCCGCGGGATCACCCGCTTCCAGGGACGGAATTTCCAGGGTCTCATCACCCAGGTCGTCCATGCTGAAGCCGGATTCGGAATCCGGTTCAACGGAAACTTCGCCGGTATCTCCGTTTGAATCCAGATCAACGGATAATTCATCTTCTCCGCTTTCATCAAATGTCAGTTCGTCCGCCATGGCATTAAGATCGATGGTCTCGGCGGACTCTTCCTGCTCGTCTCCGCCGTCGCCGATGATCTCGTCCATGGCCTCCTCCGTCTCAGGGGTGCTCAGCAGGTCGCCGGAACTTTCGTCGGCGCTTATGTCTTCCGGGGCGTCCTTCACGCTCTCGCCACTCGGTGCTTCATCGGCGTCGGCCGTGAGGTCGTCCATGTCGCCCACCGTTTCCTCGGCGGCCATCAGATCGTCCAAGCCATCCCCGGCGCTTTCGCTGGGCATGAGATCGTCAAGGCCATCATCCACGCTCTCGCTGCTCATCAGATCGTCCAGGCCATCGCTCTCCCCGGCCGAAGCTTCCACTTGCGGGGCGGCGCTTTCCTGGCTGATATCCAGTGCGGCCATGTCCTCTCCGTCGAGGTCGAGGCTTAGGTCCTCCAGTCCGTCCGATTCCGCGGCTTCGGCGGCGGGCTCGTCCGCTCCCAGATCGAGATCCAAGTCTCCCAGGTCGTCGCCCGCGGCCTCGGCGGCGGGATCATCCGACCCCAGATCGAGGTCCAAGTCTCCCAGGTCGTCGGAAGCCGCATCAGCCTCCGCGCTATCCAGAGTACCGTTGGTGGCGGATTTTCCGCCATCCAGCCGGATTTCGTTGTCCAGATCGGCGAACAGTTCGTCGTCGTCCAGGGAAAGATCGTCTAAGTCATCGTCGAGGACAAACTGATCGTTAAGTTCCTCTTCGGATTCGATGTTGCCTTTGGCCATTGGTCACTCCGCGGTTTCTTCAGATCGGCGAATCCTGCCCGTTCGGCCTTTGCTTTATTTCATCGTACACGGACAATACTTTCGTGCACGGAAACTCGGGGCGGAACCACCTGTTCCTTCCTTGGAAAATTGTATTCCCGATTAATGCCAAAATGGTTCCATTTCTCCCGAGATGCCTAATTTTTATGATATTTTACCGTTAAATGTAAATTCTTTATTTGCTATGTTTCCGGATGGCTTATCCCTAGCTTAGAGTGGATCGTTCATTTTATCAATTACTTAACCCTCCCAAGCGGGCTTAATAGACCCGTCACGGCGCACCCGCCCGAAGCTTCCGCCGCCAAGGCCGAATAGCACATCAGACCGGTATTATAGCCGGAAGCCTCTTGCCACATCGGCCGGGATTATTCCCACCATCTGCCATTGAAACGCCGATATTTCTTCAGAGTGATATAGAAGATTGCAACAGGAGGGACTAGTCAGGGCGATCTTGGTATGGGCGCACCATGCAGCAGGAAAGCTATCAGCTGATCGAGCCGATGCTCCATGGCAAAGGGGTGTACCCCACAGCCGCGCAGCAGGCGCGCATTGAACGATTCGTGGAACTGATTGTTCATTGGAACCGAAGCATCAATCTGGTGGGGGATGTGGAGCGTATCTACTCCCGGCATATCCTGGACTGCCTGATGCTGGAAGCTCTGCCCTGGCCGGAGGGAGCGCTAGAAATTCTCGATACCGGCTCGGGCGCCGGCCTCCCAGGCGTACTGGTGGCGGTCATGCATCCCCTTTGCCAGGTAACTTCCCTGGATACGGTGTCAAAAAAGGCGACCTTTCAGCAGGTGGCCGCCCATGACCTGCAACTGGACAATTTTACGCCCCGCCGCATGGACGTGCACAGCCTCGCGGCCGGTGAGGGCCAGGGCCGCTACGATCTCATGCTGGCGCGGGCCATGGCCGGCTTGGACACCCTGCTGGGCCTGGGCGCGGAGCTCTTGCGGCCCGGCGGACGGCTGTGGGCCATGAAGGGGGCAAAACTGGAGGCGGAACAGAAGGCGTTGCGGCCGGAGTGGCTGGAATCCTTCGAGCCGGACTGCGAGAGGTTCGACTACGAATTTCCCGAATTTGGCGGCGGGGGGGTGATTGCAATGTACCGGAAGCGGGCGGAAGCGCCTACTGCGGCGCGATGATCACGTCAATGCGCCGGTTGAGGGCGCGTTTTGCGGGAGAGTCGTTGCGAAAGCGCGGCCGGTACTCGGCAAAGCCCAACACGGTCATGCGTTCCCCCTTCACGCCTTCCCCCTGCAGAAAACGGGCAACCGCGCTGGCCCGGGCTGAGGAAAGCTCCCAATTGGATGGATACTTTGCGCTGCGGATAGCTTGGTCGTCCGTGTGGCCCTCCACCACGATCTTGTTGGGCAGCGCGTAAAGAAACTTCACGAATCTGCTCAAACTTCCGATCGCCTTTGGCAGCAGATCGGCGGAGGCGGGGGCGAACAGGGCGCTGTCCTTGAAGGACACCACCACCCCGCGGTCATCCAGGGTTACGAACAGGTCCTCCGGCAGTTCCACGGTTTCCACCTGCGCGGCCAACTGCTCCAGCACCGAGGGTTGGCCTTCCAGAAAGTACGGCGAGCCCGGTGGCGTGGGCTTGAAGCTCTCCGCCACGGACTTGAATTTTTCGATATCCGTTTTGCAAAATGTCAGGAGCAGCACGAAAAACACCAGCAACAGGGTCACCATGTCGCCGTAAGTGAAAATCCAATCCTGATCGAATTCTTCACATTTATGTTCCTCTTCCTGAATCGGCATCAGGCGGTCTCCTTGGCGCTTTCGAACTTCATTTCCTCATACATCGTGCGCAGATCGGGCGGGAGATAGTTCATCAGATCCTGCTCGATGAAGTCCGGGCGCTCCCCTTTTTCGATGTAGAGCACTCCGTCGCGGATCATTTCGCGCAGAATCTTGTCGGACTCCTTATGCGTGGCGAGCTTCTTGGCCCAGGGGGCGAAGAAAACGTTGGACGCAAAAGTCCCGTAGAAGGTGGTGAGAATGGCCACTGCCATGGCGGGCCCGATAGTCGTAGGGTCGTCCAGGTTTTGTAGCATCAGCACCAGGCCCACCAGGGTGCCCATCATTCCGTAGGCGGGGGCCATGGAGGCAAAGGTCTTGAGAATCACCACCTCCTCCTCGCGCCGCAGGTCCAGGTAGCGCATTTCCGAATGC
>JAPUIH010000166.1 GCA_027297205.1 SAR324 cluster bacterium
GGGACGGTATCCGCGGCGGGCTGGTGCGTGGCGCCCGCTTCCAGTTTGCGCATGCCGCCTTCCAACGCGAGCAGCGCGGCTTCCGCCTCTCCCTTGCCCGGCGCATTGAAATAATCGATGGCGGTCAATTCTTCCAGGCGCCGCTTCAAGCGGGAGAAGTCGCGCCGTGACTGGGGCCACTGCGGGTCATCATCGGACAGCTTGGAAAGGAAGGCGTTTAGTTGGTTGGCCTCCTGTGAGAATTTGCGATAGTCCTCGTCCCGTGCGGACTGAAAAAGGTGTTTCACCTGCGAGTCGCTCAAACCTTCGATGAAGGCTGCCTCGCACACCATTGCGTCTCCTCCCCCGGCCCCGATTTCACGTAAGATCCATTGGAAATCCTCATGGAACTGATCGTTGTGAGGGAGCACGTAGACAGAGTTCTTGATGGAGACCGCGCCGATCCGTTGCAGCCTGCGCCCGATTTTAACCCTCAGATAACCTGGTTCAGGCGGAATCTGATGTATGAGCAGCAACCAGGTTTCCCGGGCTGATTCTTCCATGATTGGCCTTGCAATCATAAATTGATCCATGTTGCATATATTCTTAATATAAAATATTGCAGTTGTATCATTTTGTCAACTAAAAATATGCCTCCTGAAACTCGGGTAAAGTGTGTCTTTTTTTACAAATTTTTATTGACGTAATCACGGTATCATCATATAGTGATTTAAACTTTTAACATCTTCCGCCCAATCGCATGTACCACCGCCGGGAAAGGGTTCCGGCGGGGAAAACCCCACGGCGGATTCTGGCGCGGAGCACCGGCGGCGCATGACGGATAATCGCAGAGACAATGACATTGAGACCACGCTGATTCACGGGGTTCCCGGACCGCCGGACGGATACGGCGCTACCCTGCCGCCGCTGGTCTATTCCACAGCCTTTGAGCACGACTCCGCCGAGGATATGGAAGCGGTATTCATGGACCGGCAGCCAGGTCATATTTACTCGCGCCTGCAGAACCCGACAGTGCAAAAGTTCGAGGAGCGCATCAGCGCGTCCCTCGCCGCTCGGGGCACCCTGGCCGTGGCTTCGGGCATGAGCGCCATCACCCTCGGTCTGCTGGCCATGCTGAAGGCAGGCGATGAAATCGCCGTGGGCAAATATCTATTCGGCGGGAGCTATTCCCTGTTCACCCGCACCCTGCCCGATCTGGGGATAACCGCGCAGTTTTTCGATCCGCGCTCTCCCGAAGCGGCGGCGGAACTGATTACACCCAAAACCAAGGGCGTATTTTTGGAGGCCGTGGCCAACCCGGCCATGGTCGTGCCCGATTTTTCGGCCTACCGCGAAATTTGCGAGGGCGCGGGCATTCCCCTGCTGGCCGATGCTTCCCTGCTGACACCGTACCTGTTCGACGCGGACCGGCTGGGCGTCGATTTGGCCTTCTTTTCCGCCAGCAAATACATTGCCGGGCCGGCCAGCACAGTGGGCGGGCTGATCGTCGACACGGGGCGTTTTCCCTGGCACGAGCGGGAGCGCTTCGATTTCGGGGATTTAAAGCGGCTCGGCGAGCAGGCCTATCTGACCAAGCTGCGCAAGCTGCTCATGGCCGGCGTGGGTCCGGCGCTGGCCCCCATGAACGCCTTTCTGTTGCTGCTGGGGCTGGATTCCCTGCCCCTGCGCATGGACCGGCAGTCTGAGAACGCCCAGGCCGTGGCGGAATTTCTGCAGGGGCATTCCCGGGTGCGCCAGGTACTGTATCCGGGGCTGCCGGACGACGAGTTTCACCACATCAGCAAGGCGCAGTTCAAAAACAACTGCGGGGCCGTGGCGGCATTCCGCCTGGCGGACAAGGCGGCCTGCTTCTCCTTCCTGAATCGGCTGCGGCTGGTGAAACGCGCGGTCAACCTTGGCGATACCAAGTCAATCGCCCTGCACCCCGCCTCCACCATCTACGGCACGTTCTGGCCTCACGAGCAGGAGCAATTGGGGGTGACGGAAGACATGATCCGCCTGTCCGTGGGATTGGAATCCCCCGCGGACATCATCGCCGATCTCGATCAGGCGTTGCGGGCGTAACCCCGTCTCACAAGGGAAAGCCTAATTGGCGGGCGGAGGCACGCGCTCCACGCGCACTTTGCCGGACGCCGCGGCAATCAATGCCTCCAGTAGGGCTCGCTCCTGCTCCCGCTCCAGAATGGGCCGCACATAGGCCCGCACCTGGGCGAAGGGTGGATCGGGCGGGTCGACAATCTCGGTCACCTGCACCAGGTGGCAGCCCTCGCGCGATTGGAAAATTCGCATCTCCCCCAGTGACATGCTGAACAATTCCAGTTCGAAACCCAGGGAGTTAGGGCCCTGCACGGGCATCAACAGGCCGACCTCCCCGCCCTTGGCGGCGGAAGTTTTGTCCAGGGAGTGAGCGCGGGCCAGTTTAGCAAAATCCGTGGGCGCTTTGATCCGCTTACGCACCGCTTCGCACTGGGCTCTGCGCTTCATCACAATTTGACGGATGTTCACGTGGAGCCCGCGCACAAGATCGCGGTTTTTTGCATAATAGGCGCGGATATCCTCATCGCTGACCTTGATTTTGCCGCGGACGTGCTTCTCGATCAGGAAGGTCACCACCTCGCTCTTAATGCGGGCGCGCAATTCCTGCTCCCCCTCAAAGTCCGTGGACAGCACCGATTGAAACAGCACCTCCTCGGTAATGAGGGAGTTGGTGAAGCGGTCGATCTGATCCCTCAGGTCAATCTGGTCTCCCAGCGGCAGGGATTCGATCTGCTTGTAGACATCCGCCAGGGT
>JAPUIH010000167.1 GCA_027297205.1 SAR324 cluster bacterium
CTCGCCCTCGACCAGTACCTTCTCGTTGTTGTCCAGCGGACGGAATATCAGGATGCCCGGTTGCTGCGTCTTGGTGGTACCCGGTTCCTGCGTATTGGCGATACCCGGCTCCAGACCCGCCGCCAGCGCCACCAGCGTGACGGCCGCGAGCAGGCACGAAATTTGACCGGGGCGCAGGCGCCACGAAAATCGACCGTGGCGCGTCCGCCACCACATGCCGTGTCTCCAGGAATTTCCCGTGCCGTCCATAAAATATGAAACGCACGGCTTACGGCCAGGGTTCTCCCGCCGCGAGCCGCTCGCGGTGCGGGTCCTCGCTAACTGCAAATGCAGGTTCATGCCAATTCGACCTGCAAGATATCTGCCCCACGTGCCGGGCCGGCCGCAATTCCCGTGGGGAGCGGTGCGGGGCGCTACTGCACCGCCGCGATCACCATGATTTCCACTTGCAGGCCATAGCGGGCCAGGCCTGCTTCCACCGTGGCGCGGGCGGGCGTGTTGGCAGGGTCCACCCACGCATCCCACACCTCGTTCATGGCCTGGAAATTCCGCATGTCGGTGACGTAGATGGTGGCTGACAGCAGGCTCGACTTGCTGCTGCCCGCCTTCTCCAGCAGTGCATCGATGGTGCTCAAAACCTGCCGGGTCTGCCCCGCCATATCCAGGTTGGGATCGTCCGCGACCTGACCGGCCAGATATACCGTATTGCCGTGCTGCACGGCCTTGCTCATGCGAGGTCCCGGTTCGATGCGGTTGATGGACATGCTGTGCTCCCTTTATGTGCAGGGTGATGCGCGGCCTCGAGGCGCCGCGGCCGCCGCCGGAAAATGTTCCGGACGCAGCCCCAAACACAATGCGTCCTGGAGTGGAGCGGGTCAAGGGGATTGTCGCCGCGGCCCCGCAGCCGCGGCGTTGCCAATCCCACCAGTTCTGATAAGGTTGCTCGTTTGTGAAGCAGCGACCGCCCCCGGCAGGCGCGAGGGCATCAGAAATATCGGACAGATTGGAATTGGCGGCCGTGAAACGGTTTGAAAATCAGGTGGCCATCGTGACGGGCGCCGCGCGCGGAATCGGCTTTGGCATTGCCCGGCGGCTGGGGAGCGAGGGGGCTGCGGTGGCAATGCTGGACATGGATACAGAACAGTTGGCCAGCGCCGAATCCGAGCTCAGCGGAGCGGGAATCGAGACGCTCTCCGTGGCGGCGGACGTGACGGAGCGCGCCGCGGTGGAAGGGGCCGTGGCCGCGGTGCTGGAACGCTTCGGCCGCGCCGGCGTGCTGGTCACCTGTGCGGGGATGACGGGCCAGACCAACCTGAACACCCACGAGGTGGATCCGGCGGATTTTGACCGGGTGATGGACCTGAACGTGCGCGGGATGTTCCTGTGCATCCGCGCGGTGCTGCCGCACATGCTCAAAGAGGGCTATGGGCGCATCGTGAACATCGCCTCCATCTCCGGCAAGGACGGCAATGCGGGCATGCTGGCCTACTCGACCTCCAAGGCCGCGGTGATCGGGATGACCAAGGTGATCGGCAAGGAATATGCGGGCACGGGCATCACCTGCAACGCCATTGCTCCGGCGGTGGTGCGCACCGCCATGGTGGATGCCTTGCCCGAAGCACAAGTCAAATACATGACAGACAAGATTCCCATGCGGCGCACGGGAGAAATCGAGGAAATCGCGGCGGTGGTGGCTTTTGCCGCGTCGCCGGAGGCCAGCTTCACCACGGGCTTCACCTTCGACGCCAGCGGGGGGCGGGCGGTTTATTGACCATTCCACCTGCCCCGGGCCCTCGCGCAGGCGCCGCGGATCAGCGCAAGGAGCAAGGAACATGGCGAAGCAGAAAGTAGTACTCACCGGCGCCTCGGGCTATATCGCACAACGCATGCTCAGCGAGCTGCAGGAACGCTATGAGCTGGTGCTGCTGGACACCCAGGCCACCACGCGCGAAAACACGGAGGTGCCCGGCGTGCGGATTTGCGACCTTACGGTCGAAGACCGGGATCAGTACCGGGAGCATTTTAAAGGCGCCGACGCGGTGCTGCACTGTGCCTTTGTCCGTGCGCCCGGGTTGGGCTCAGGCAGCTTCATGAACAACTCGGAGCCAAAATTCCGCGCGGAATTCCGGAACGTGGGCATGGCCTATAACGTGTACAAGCTGGCCCTGGAGGAGAACGTAAGGCGGGTGGTGGTGGCCAGCTCCAATCATGCGGCCGATTATTACGAACGCCTGATCTGGGCCGGCAAGTGGGATAACGTAACCCCGGACATGCCGCCGCTTTCCGATAATTTCTACGGCTGGGCCAAGGCAGCTTACGAGTTGCTGGGTTTCGTGTTCGCCACGGGCGAGGTGGATGGCAAGAAGCTGCAGGTGGTGCAATTGCGCATTGGAGGCCCCAGGGATACGGCGGACCTGGAAAATCTCCAGCCGGGCGATATCAATAAAATGCACCGGGGCCTGGGCGCCTATCTGAGCAGACGCGATCAGGTGCAACTGGTGGTGAAGAGCATCGAAACGGAGGATATCGCCGATGAGAACGGCGTATCTTTTCAGATATTTTACGGGGTGAGCGCCAACACCCACAACTTCTGGAGCATCGCCAACGCACGGCGGGTGATCGGCTACGAACCCGAGGACAACAGCCAGGTCGTATTCGCCGAGCGCATCGCGGAAATTGCCAAAGGCTGAACCGCGGGCCGGCCTATGACGTATTTTCCCGCTTCGTCCACGGCCGGTCCGGCACCCCCCTAATTCCATCCCTCAATTTTTCCGTTCGTACATGGCACAGCAGTCCTCTTCCCCGCTGATCGAAGCGATCGGCCGGCGCGTCTATTATGGCTGGGTGATGGTGGGGATGGGTTTTGTGGGCATGTTCGCCAGCGGCGTGGGCCAGTCCTTTACGGTCAGCGTCTTCGTCAACCCCATCATTGACGATCTGGGCATCAGCCGCACCTCCATATCCAGTGCCTACACCCTGGGTACGCTGACCGCCGCGTTCGGCCTGACCTATCTGGGGCGGCTCATCGACCGGATAGGGCAGCGGGCCATGCTGGTTGCGGTGGCGTTTCTATTGGGCGTTTCGGCCATGCTCTTTTCCACTGTCGGCAATCTGGTGGCGCTGTACGCGGCGTTTACGGCGGTGCGCATATTCGGCCAGGGTGCGATGATGCTCACCAGCACCAATCTGGTCTCCCAGTGGTTCGTGCGGCGGCGCGGCTTTGCCCTTAGCCTGACCAATCTGGGATTCGCCGTGGCCTCGGCAATCATACCGCCCGCCGTGCAATTGCTCAGCAATCAGCAGGGTTGGCGCATCGCCTGGATCTGGCTGGGGCTGGCCACTTGGGTGCTGGTGATTCCGTCCGCGTTGTTGCTGGTGCGTAACCGCCCGGAGGCGCTGGGACTTATGCCCGACGGCGCTGGCGGCGCCACCGCACAGGCGGACGTTCCGCCGGACGAGGACGGGAGTTGGACCGTGCGCGAGGCCCTGCGCACGCGTCAGTTCTGGATCATGGCGGTATCCATCGCAATTCCCTCCATGCTCATCACGGGGATGGTATTTCACCAGATATCCTACTTGCGGGGAATGGGGTTGAGCGCTCAGGCAGCCGCCAATGTGTTCACCGTAACCGCTGTGTCGATGGTCGCCTTCGGCCTGGTCTTCGGCTATCTGCTGGACCGTTACCAGACCCAGCGCGTGGTGGCCCTGGGGATGTTGTGCATGACCGCGTCCATGTACACCATGCTGGCCGCGGACACGCCCCTGCTGGCGGCCCTGTATGGAGTGGTGTTCGGAACGGCTATTGGGGCGATGATGATGATGGGCAGCTATGTGTGGCCACGCTATTTCGGCAGGCAGCACCTGGGCGGGGTGCAGGGCGTGGCCGCGACCATCACCATTACAGGAGCCTCCCTGGGTCCCCTGCCTTTCGGGTTGGCCTTCGATCTGTTGGGCGGGTATGGGGAGGCGGTGCTGCTGCTCTCCCTGCTGCCCCTGCTGGCCGCCATCGCGGTCTGGTTAACGCCCCCGCCGCTAAAACCGGCGCTGCGCCCGTAACCTGGGAAGATGAGGATCCATGCCGGGAATCAGCCGCGCCAGGCCTTGGGATCCAGCAACAGCAGCACGGTCATCAGCTCCAGCCGCCCCATCAGCATCGCTGCGATCATCACGGTTTTTACATATGCCGATAGATGGGCGTAATCGCCGGCCGGCCCCACCGTGCCGAATCCTGGCCCCACGTTGCTCAGTGCGGATACGCCCGCTCCCAGGGAAGTCATGAAGGAATTGCCGTCCAGGGAGATCAGCAAGGTCACGGCGGCCAGGGAGATCAGGTAGAGAAAGAAGTAAGCCTGGATGCTCCCCACCACATCCAGGGCCACCCGCGTGGAGCCCATTTTGACACGGATCACCGCCTTGGGGTGCACAAGCCTCAGCATTTCCTCGCCGATGTAACGAAATACGAGCACCACCCGGGCCAGCTTGACCCCGCCGGACGTGCTGCCCCAGCAGCCCCCCACCAGCATTCCCATCAGCAGCAGCACCTGGGGAAAGGCGCCCCAGGCCACATAGTTTTCCGTGGTGTAACCGGTGGTGGTAAGGAAGGATACCGTTGTGAAGACTCCATTGGTAATTGCCGTGACCAGGGTCTCGTCTCTGCCCAGGGCCAGATAGGAGGCGAAGGCAAGGCTCGCCAGGACGGCGACAATCATGTACCAGCGCCATTCCGGATGGGCGAAATGGGCCGTCCTTTGCCCTTTCCGGGTCAGAAAGCGGTGGTGCAGGGTAAAGTTCATTCCCGACAGCAGCATGAAGAGCACGACTGCCCATGTGATGGCGGGGCTCTGGAAGGCGCCGATGGAACCGTCACGGGTGCTGAATCCGCCCGTGGAAACCGTGGTCAGCGCGTGGTTAAACGCGTCGAACAGGCTCATGCCTAGCACAACCAGCACAACCGTCGCCGCCGCGGTGAGCAGCGCGTATACCCAGGACAAAGCCCAGGCGGTGCTGCGGATTCGGTGGGCGAGGTTGTCCGAATAAAGCCCCGGTACCTCGCGCTTGTAGATTTCCATCCCGCCGATGCCCAGGGATGGCAGCACGGCCACCACCAGCACCAGGGTGCCCAGGCCCCCAAGCCATTGAGTCATGCCGCGCCACAGCAGCAGGCTGCGTGAAACGTCGGCCTTGCCGGTTATCACGGAGGCGCCCGTCGTGGTGAAGCCGGACATGGATTCAAACAGCGCGTCCACCACGCCAGCCGTGGCGCCAGTGAACAAATACGGCAACGCGCCCGCCGCGGTGGCGAAAAGCCAGCACAGCACAGCCGCGGCGAAGCAGTCCTTCTCGGCAATCTCCCGCGCGTTGCGGCTCCAATACAGCAGCCACCCGCCCACGGCCAAGGTGCCCGTGCCGCACCACAGATAGGCGCGCCAATGGACCTCTCCCTCTGCGAGGGCGAGGCTCATGGGCAGCAGCAATGCGCCGGCGAGAACGAGCAGCATATGGCCGGCGAGGCGCAGTACCGGTAGAAGGTGCATGGCGGTCCCGGTGCCTGATGGCCGGTTAAAGTGAACGATGGGAGCAAGCGCTCCAGCCCCAACCTTTTATCCCGTACTCCGGGAAAGGCGAAAGTAAAAAAATCCGCCCAAGCACCACACACGAATCGGCCGCCAGGGGCGCGGGTCCGCGGGGGGCGGGTTCCCGCAGCCATTGCGGGGTGGAGGGCGCAGATTAATACCAGAATTAAAACGATGTTCCGCCATGAACAGTTGGGCCGGTAATATAAAATATTTTGGAATGAATAGTATAATCCAATATTAACATATTCATCGCATTGGCTAGGACGCCTGCTGTACAATGCGATAGTTCCAGATCGGATCGAAGCATGCAGTAATAATTACGGAAAATAAATTTGCATTTTTGATTTCAAATTACTAATTGCTAAGTTGGCGTAGGGAACCTGTTGGCAATCATTGGAGTTGCAGCAACATCTGTCTGGGCAAGGATTTCCATCAGTTCCAAATGCGATGCCTGCCGCGGCGTGCAGAGAGTTGCGTATTCTCCAGCGGCCATGGCACCTCGTAATTCCTGGTGCGGATAGGGGAAATGTTCCGGCACGACTGGAAATTAAGGGGATTGCCGGAAAACCCGGAAGGAACTAAATCCGGGGCGTCTGCGTAAATTCATGTGACAATTTTGTGAATTCCGGGATTTCAATGGTGGTTTTACAGCAAAGATACTATTATGGATAAAATTCGTATTTAATGTCGAATTTCGATAAGAGTATTATCATTATTTATCCATAATAAATTCATAGTTTCCTGCCATTCTTTGATACCATATGATCGATTGTTTTATTGGGCAGTTTAATTGATATTTAATATACTGGATATGACCGGACGAATTCCAATAGCGGCGACCCAAATGGCATATTCCGCCCCGAAGATTTTTTTGCTATAATGGACGAGGTTCGTTACGTAATTTCAATTGCTTATTAAATTGCTTGGCTTGCCAATAAATTATCCTAATAAACACATAGAGGTAGATTTGAGGAAGTTTGCAGACATCATCGAAAGAATTGAATACGTCCGAAAATACCTGAATTTGAACAAGAGCCGGTTTTCGGGCGAGATCGGCATGAAGCCCCAGACCTATAATAATTTCATTGGTGCACAGGGCAGCAAACCAAATATTGAGTTGATTCATGGCATCGTCAACAAGTTTGGGGTGCATCCGATTTGGCTGCTGAACGGCACGGGAGACGTATTTTCAGGGCGACCTGGGGAAGGGAGCGCCGGCGGGATTTACGATGGGAGCGGTCAGGTCGCCGAGAGCGAAATGGACCCCCATTTGCGGCAGCTTTCCAGTTCGCTGAACGAGTTGTATCTGCAGCTCCAGACCCTTGATCCTGTCATCAGCGAGGCGGAAAAGCGGATCAAGGAGTTGGAAACCAGCCAGCTTCCCTTGATCAATGGGCTTACGAAAGTCTTGGAGCGCTATGTGGAACTCGATCCCGTTGGCGCTACCCGCGAAATGAAAGCTTTCATCCAAAAACTGGGCTTGCGGCTCAAGAAGACCCGCTGAGCCCGCGCCAGACACTAGGCCTGCTTGGCCGGGCCTACGGCCAACAGGCATGCGGCTAAATATCCAGCCCCTGTTGCAGATCCGCAATCAGGTCTTCCACAGCCTCCAGTCCTACTGAAATGCGCAGCAGGGCCTGAGGCGCCTGTGGGTCGACCTTCCTGCGCCATTCGATAAGCGATTCCACGCCGCCCAGGGAGGTGGCATCCTGAAACAAGGCCAGACGTGCGGGCAAAGCCTGCGCCGCCTCGGGTGTGTCCAGTTCAATGGCCAACACGCCGCCCGGGCCGCGCATCTGGCGCTGGGCCAGCTCGTAGGCGGGGTGGCTGGACAGGGATGGGTGCCAGACTCGCGCGACCCGGCCCTCCAGCCACTGGGCAAGCCGTGCCGCCGAGGCGGACTGCTGGGCGACGCGCACCCCCAGCGTACGCAGGCTGCGCAGGGTCAGCCAGGTTTCCAGAGCGCCGGGAATGGCGCCGCTGATGGTGCGCTCGTTGCGCAACTGTTCGGCCTGGCCACTTTCCGGAACCACCAGCACTCCGCCCATTGCATCGGAATGACCCGATATGAATTTGGTGCTGGAGTGCATGACGATGTCCGCGCCCAGGGCCAGCGGATTTTGCAGTAAGGGCGTGGCAAATGTGCTGTCCACCGCCAGCACCGCCCCTGCGGCATGGGCGCGCTTGGCGAAATCGGCGATGTCTTCCACCTCACAGGTGGGATTTTTTGGGGTCTCCAGCCAGATCAGGTCGCCTTTTTGGAAGTCCGCGTCCAGTCCGGTCAGCACCACCCCTTCTTCCGCCAGCCGCGCCAGCACGCCGTGGGTGCCGTGGTATCCACGATCCACCGCCACTCGGGCCGGGCGTACGTGGCGCATTGCCGCATAGGTGGCGGCCTGGCCGGAACTGTAGGTCACCGCGTGCCCGCCTTCCAGCGCCCCCAGCACTTTCTCAAGGCGATGCCGGGTCGGCTGGTCGTTGCGCGCATAGATGAAGGCCCCACCCGCGCTGAAGGTGGTGGTGGTATGGAGGGGCGGTGCAATATCCGGGGTGTCCTCCGCCCCATGATCAGCGTGAATGGCCAGGGTGGAAGGGTGCAGTGGCTTTTCTACCATCCGGGGTACCTCATTGCGGTGTCGAGTACCGGCTTTCCGGCCCTGAAAGGGCTGTGCAATTGTGGAATTCCGGCTATCCAGGCATGTTTCCAATGCTCATTGATAGCGAAATTCGGCCAGAAGCGGCCCAGACAGAAATTTACGCAATTTTCCAAGAATTCTGTACATTAATATATCTGGGGGTTATGATATTTCGTAGTTTTTCAAAACAGAACCATCTGCAGGTTTTTTGGTGACTCTTGCCAATACCGTGAAGAGTTCAACCTGAAATCTGGTGCAGTTTGCAAAGGTGGTTATATTAAGCAGGGGCTGACAGTGACTGGAACAGTGAAGAAATTTTTGGATGGGAAGGGTTTTGGATTTATTACGCCCGACGAGGGGGATGCAGACATTTTCGTCCACCAAACCGAAGTAATTATGGAAGGATTCCGTACCCTGGCTGAAGGCGATAGGGTGGAATTTACCGTGGAAGAAGGTCCCAAGGGCCTCTCCGCCAAGCAGGTCAAACCCATATAACTAATCTGGCGGTACTGGATCGCCGGTGGACCTGCAGTTCCCCGGCCCAGTATTTTGGCTGATTTATTGGCTGATTCCCCGAGACGCGGCAAGGAATTTCTCGTTGGAATTTTTCTGTTCTGTGCCATGCGGCCGTGAATGAATAAGTTTGTCCGTCCATCTGCTTTCCTCCCTCTTCTTATTGATTGCCCGCCTTGCGCGATCTTCCGCGCACCGCCCCGCATGCGGCGGCGGCTCTATCGTCAGACTCCTTTCCGCCCAGCCAGGAAATCGTGTATAACTGCCTCCGGCGCTGAACAGCCGTCCAAGGGCGTGGGGCCTCGCCCCCGCACCACGAGACATTCAACCGATTGAACATGGTGGCCATGAACTTCGTGAAGCGACTTTATTGCGCCATGTGCGGCAAAACGCACGAGGCTGGAAAATTGTGGAATCTGTGTACGGCCTGTGAAAAGCCGTTGCTGCTGGAGTACGACCTGGAGCAGGTAAAGCAGGCTCTGAGCAAGGACATGCTCAAGGAGCGCGTGCCATCCATGTGGCGTTACCGGGAGTTGTTGCCCGTGGCGAAAGAGGAAAACATCGTCACCCTGGGCGAGGGCCTGACGCCCGTGCTGCCCCTGGAGCGTGCCGGGAAGATGCTTGGCATGTCCTCCCTGCTCGTCAAGGACGAGGGACAAATGCCCACTCTCAGCTTCAAGTGCCGCGGTCTCAGCATGGCGGTTTCCATGGCCAGGGAATTGGGTGTGAAGCGTCTGGCCATTCCTTCCGCCGGCAACGCCGGCGGCGCGATGGCGGCCTACGGCGCCAGGGCCGGCATGGAAGTGTACGTGTTCATGCCCGAGGATGCCCCGGACGGCAACATCATCGAGTGCGATATGCTGGGCGCGTCCTATTATCTGGTCAATGGCCTCATCAATGATTGCGGAGCGGTGGTGAAGGGCGGCACGCAAGAGATGGGCTGGTTCGATGTGTCCACCCTCAAGGAGCCCTACCGGATCGAGGGCAAGAAGACCATGGGTCTGGAGGTGGCCGAGCAGTTCGGCTGGGAGCTGCCCGACGTAATCATTTATCCCACCGGTGGCGGCACGGGCCTGATCGGCATGTGGAAAGCCTTCGAGGAACTGGAAGCCATGGGATGGATCGGAAGCAAGCGCCCGCGCATGGTGTCCGTGCAATCCTCAGGCTGCGCCCCAATCGTAAAAGCCTTCAAGGACGGCGCGGAGCACGCGGAATATTGGGAAAACGCGCGGACTATCGCGCCTGGCATGCGCGTTCCGTCGGCCGTGGGGGATTTTCTCATGTTGCGCGCCCTGCGCGAATCCGGCGGGGAAGCGGTGGCCGTGGACGACGAGGCGCTGCTGGCGGATCAGAAACTGTTGGCGGCCAGCGAGGGCATTTTCCCCTGTCCCGAAGGGGCGGCCACCTATACCGCCCTCAGGCAACTGCTCAAGGATGGCAAGGTGGATGCCGGGGAAAAAGTGCTGCTGTTCAACACGGGCAACGCCATGAAGTATCCCTACACGTTTTCCGCGCCGCATCTGAAAAAGGAAGCCGTGGACTACGCCGCCATGGCGGCCTCACCTTAGGGGCGCGGCCGGTGCGGCTTAGTGGTTACGGCTCAGTGGTTCTCGTCGTACACGCGCTCCATCCACGACTCGTCGTCCGACCAGCGGTGGGGCGTGTCCACGATGCGGCCCGGCTCGCGCGCGTCCGCCAGCAGGCGCAGGGCGGCCATCAGAATCTCGCGCTGATTTTCCACGTCGAAGGGTTTGCCGGCGGTATTGCCCAGGGGGTAGTTGACGAATAGCGCCCGCGGGGGAAAGGCCGAGGCGGTGATGTCCCGGGCGCTGCACAGCAAGACGGTGGGAATGCCGTTGGCTTCAAGATAACGGGCGGCCAGACTCACGGTCTGGTGACAGACCGGTCATACCGGCACCAGCAGCGCCACATCGACCTGCTCCTCCCGGCATCGCCTCAGCACCTCCGGGGCATCCAGTTTCAGCGTTTTGGTGGTGCTGTAGCTGGGGCGGATGCGCAGATAGTTTCCGGCCAGGCCGCCGATTACGCCCTCGGCGTGCAACTCCCGCAGCCGGGTGATGGGGAAGAAGGCGTCAATATCCGCCATGTCGCTTTCGGCGCGGTTGTGGGCGCCGGTCATGTATTTTAGCTTTTCCTTGGGGGTGCCGCTGGCAATCGGGAACACCTCCACCTGATCCTTCTCGCCAATATTGATTCCCTTGAAAGGGGTAGGCTCGGGCCCGTCGCTGGGGATGATCTCGAAGCCCGCGCTGGAAATCATGGTCAGCCGGGATTCCGCGACGGGTTTTTTCAGTGCCGTGAAAGGGCCGTCTTCGTTATGGGCGTACCGGTAGGCGCTGCCGTGGCCTATCCGGAAATAATATTGGTGGGTTTTCTCGATGTAATTGACGTAGCTCATGGCGTGCACGGGGCGCTGGCGCTGGAAGGTTGACAGACGAGGTTACGCGATTGGCTACTGTAACACCGCCGCATCCCCTCGCGCCAGGAATGGCCGCCTAGCTTTCCGCCTCGCCAGACTGTCGCATTGTGCCTGCCGGGCGTAGGTTGCCGCCGGGATCGCGTTTACCCGGATTGGAGGGTCTGCTCCATATAAAGGTCAATACAGCCACGCCGGTCGCCAAGACGATCGCTTTGATCGCCAAGTGCACATCCACATACAACAGGGTGTAGGTGAAGAGGGGGATGATGAGTGCCGTGGAGAATATCTTGGCCTTGAGGCGGATTATGCGGTGCTGTTCCCATTCCAGCACCATTTTGCCCAGGTGGGGCCGGCTGAGCAGCCATTGATGCAGCCGCTCCGATCCCTTGGAAAAGAAATACGCCGCCAGAATCACGAACGGCGTAGTGGGCAGAATCGGCAGAAACACACCGATCAGTCCCAGCAGCAGGCTGATCCAGCCGGCCAGGATGAAAATCGTACGGAATGTGGCATGACGCATGAGTGCCGTTTGCCTTCCTAGATCATAGTTCGCATATCCATCTGAGCACCCGCTCTCACGGCTCTCTTTATAAAACGTGCGGCACCGCAATTTGGAAATTCGGGCCGCATCATGCCCATCGGCCACGGAGTCATCCGCGTGGCCCACGGCCACGGAGTCATCCGCGTGGCCCACGGCCACGGAGTCATTCGCGTGGCCCACGGCCACGGAGTCATCCGCGTGGCCCACGGCCACGGAGTCATCACATGGCCCCGCGGCGCTTCAGTTCCGCTTCCAGGCGTGAAATCTGCGCCCCCACATTGGTGGGCAGGCTGCTCGTCACCTCCAGGGCCCTGTCCTCGTAGGGTTGTTGCCCATTATGTGCCAGGCGGTAGGTCTTGAACACCTGCTCCCGCCGCTCCAGCAGCATCCCTATATCCGGTTGGTACAGCGCGAAAATATCGCGCAGGAAGTTGTGAACGTCCTCATACTTGCGCTGGCTGCCGACCTGGAAGCGAGGCAGGTAGGATTTCAACTTCTGCGGAGGCAGGTTCACATCGTCGGTAACCCAGCGGTTCACGGTGAACAGTTCGAGCGGCTCCCCCTGATTGTCCATGGCAACCGCCACCAGATGGGCCAACTGCTTGCCATGGTGAAAGAAAGCGTGGAAGTGCCCGTGCTCGGGGGATTGCGGATGGGAGTGGTAATAATACTGACTGCGGGTTTTCTTGTCGAAAATGCCCCCATCCCAGGGATACATTTCCCAATCCTCGAGTTCCTTGCCGTCCATTACCAGGGAGATCACGGAGCCGCCCCCGGCCTTAAGTTTTTCCATACCCGCCCGCAGGGCAAGCCCCGCCTGATAGCTGCGCTTCAATTGCTCCAGGGGAATTTCCGTGATTTCCGGGAGCTCCACGGTTTCCAGCGCCTCGGGCACGGGGGCGGGCGCGGCCGGCGCGGCGCCGGTCTGGGCCGATGCGCCCCGTGAGTCCAGTTCCCGCGCGATGCGCGCCACCTGCACGTCAAGATCCACGGCAAGGCTGCTGGTAATTTCCAGGGAGCGGTCCTCGTAAGGGGATTGCCCGTTTTGGCGCTTCCGGTAGCGGTCGAAGGTTTCCTCCCGCTGATCGAACAACAGCTCGATTTCCGGCCGGAACAGCACCAGCACGTTGTTGATGAATCCGTGCAGGCGCTTGTCCAGTTCCTGGGAGTTTGTGACCCGGAACCGGGGCAGGAAGGTTTTCAGGGTGCGGGCCGGAAAGTAAGTGTCTCCCGGCGACCAGCGGTTGAAGGTGTAGAGATTGTTGATGCGCCCCTTGCCGTCCATGCCGATGGCCACCAGATGCGCCATCTTGCGCTTTTGATAATAAAAGGTGTGGAAGTGACCGTGCTCCCCTTTGAAGTCCGGATGGGAATGGTAGAAGTACTGGCTGGAGGTGCGCTGATCCAGTATGCCGCCCTGCCAGGGGTACATATCCCATTTGGCGAAAGGATTGCCGTTCATCACCACATCCACGGGCGTACGCCCCTCGCTGGCCAAGCTCCGCCAGAGTGCCTGCGCCTCTACACCCGCGGCGTGACATTTCTGCAACTGTTCGGTGGAAAATCCGGAAAGCGCCACCGCCGGGGGCGGAGCACTTCCGGTGAACAGGGACTTCAGGCTGTGCAACAGGGTGAGAATCATAGTCCCGTCCAGCCTTGCATAGGGTTTGAGGGCGGTCAATAAACCGCCGTACAGGCCGCCACCGAACGCGCCGGCCGCCCCCTCAGCGTTGCAGCATGCTTTGGGCGGATTTAACCAGGGTATCGCTGTCCTTGGCGCGGGGCGGCACCTCGATCCCCTTCAGGCAGCCCGGCCGGGCGTACATGGTATCTATCCAGCGCCGCAGATTGGGCAGTCCATCCACGGATACCCCGGACCAGCTATGGCTGCGCACCCAGGCCCAGTTGGCGATGTCCGCGATGCTGAACTCGTCCACCAGGTATTCCCGGCCCTCGAGCTGCCCTTCCAGCACGGTAAACAGGCGGCGGGACTCGTTCTGGTAGCGGGAGATTACCGTGGGCAGTTTCTCCTCGAAATACCTGTAGAACACGTTGGCCTGCCCCATCATGGGCCCGATGCCGCCCATCTGAAACATCAGCCACTGTATGACCTGTGAGCGCCTGCCGGGGTGCGTGGGCAATAACTTGCCGGTCTTTTCGGCCAGGTAAATCAGGATCGCCCCCGATTCGAACACGGAAAAGCCGTCCGCCTCGAGGTCCACGATGGCCGGAATGCGTCCGTTGGGGCTGATTTCCAGGAAGGCGGGCCGCTTCTGCTCGCCCGCGCTCAATTCGATCGCGTGCAAATCGTAGGGCAGGCCCAACTCGTCCAGGACGATGGACGCTTTGTACCCATTGGGGGTTGCGGCGGTGTAGAGGTCGATCATTGCGGTTTTTCACTCCGTATAATGTCAAGCCTTCCGATTGGAGTCCCCTGCGCGCCTATTGGCTCAACGCCCTTTGAACTGCGGGCTGCGTTTTTCCAGAAAAGCGGTGACGCCCTCCGCATGATCCTCCGTGACCATGCACTCGGCAATGGCGTGGCCTTCCAGTTCCAGTTGGGTTTCCAGACTGGTGTTGAGGGAGGATTCCAGCAGCGCCTTGGCATGGCCGTAGGCCACCGTGGGGCCGTTGGCCAGGCGCTGGGCCAGCTTGTCGGTTTCCGCTTCCAGCTCAGCGGCGGGCACCACGCGATTGATCAGTCCGTAGTTCAGCGCGGTCTCCGCATCGAACCGCTCGGGCAGGAAGGTCAGCTCCGCGACGCGCTTCATGCCCATTATGCGGGGCAGAAAATAGGTGCTGGAGGCGTCGGGACTGAGGCCAATGTTGGCGTAGGCCAGGATGAAAAAGCTGTCATCCGCTGCAATGGCCAGGTCGCAGGCAGCGACCAGGGAGACCCCCGCACCCGCGGCCGCACCCGCCACTGAGGCCAACACGGGCTTGGGCATCTGGCGCATCCGGTATATCGCGAAGTGCAGACCGTGGATGCCTTTCAGAATTAGGGCCTTGCGTTCTTCGGGCGGCAAGCTCTGGCGGGCCTGGAAGCCCTTAATGTCGCCTCCGGCCATGAAGTTTCCCGCCGCGCCGCGCAGCACCACACAGCGTATCTTGGGGTCCAATCCCGCCTGCGCCGTGAAATCCATCAGGCCTTCCCGCATTTCCTGGCTGAGGGCATTGCGGGACTCGGGCCGGTTGAAGGTAATGGTGGCGATATTGTCCTGGACATCCATTAAAATGTGTTCGCTCATCCCGGTGCTACTCCTTGTTGGGGTGCGGCATGCGGCATGGTGCGTCAAACCCTGCGCGGGGCCGGGCTTGCCGGCGTCCAACTCCGATTGCGATAGCCTTAAGCAGTAACACTAAGGGATGTGGCCGGACAAGGCCGCGGGGAATTCCTGGATCGGAAGGATAGGTCTAGTTGTCTTCGGGGGTAATGAGAACCGTCTCACCGCTGGCCCGGTTCACGAGCCGCACCAGCATCCGCTTGCCTTGTGCTTCCTCCAAAAAGGCGCAGCTGATCCGGTACTGGGTGGCCATGGCGCCATGATCGAAATTAGTGAAGCGGCAATCGACCACGTCCGCCTCGCTCTCCAGATTGTTGCCCACGCTTATCCGCACCCGGTCCCCCTGCCGGGCAGGCTTGTAACATAGGAGGGAGATGCCCCCGGCGGAAACGTTGGATACGGTAACGCCCGCGGCTAGTTCCTCGGGATTCTCATCGAACCGGAACTGCACGCGGACGTGCCTGCGCCGCTCGGCTTCGGGCAGGCCCTCGTCGACCATGCCCTCCGCCCGGCATTTCGCCAGGGCGAAATCGTATTGCTGCTCTAATATTTCCAGCGCGGGTTCTACCATCCGTGGGCTTCCTTATGGGCCTCAAGCGCAGGCAATTTTATCGATCCCCTTATGAGTGGTCTAACGGGCATTTTGCGGCATTGTTTCCCGGCGGGCATAGCTTATTGATTCTGCCGGAACTACGCTGGGATGGGTTCGATCCGGCGCGGGCGCGGCAAGCCGCTTCCGCCTGGGACTTTAAGAACCTTCCGGAGGGGAAATTAAGGCGGGGGCGGTGAGAGTTGGCCCCGGCTTAGGGGATGCGGACGGCCGGCTCGTGCGGCCTGTGCGCTCATTGCAATTTGATCCGGCAAATCTTAGGGTGGGTTTAGCCTGCAACCCCATGGAGCACCGCGCGCAATGATATTGGCGAAAACCTTTGAGGAGGCCCGTGCCTCGCGCCACCAGGGCGAACTGTTCAACGGCACCCGCTACTGGCGCTCCGACTACTTTGGATTTTCCAAATCCGGCCTGGACGCGCCCCAGGCATTTTATGTGGAGCAGTTTCCTTCCACGGTCGTGCCGCCTCATTTCCACGAGGTGAACCAGTTTCAGGTCGTGGTGGGCGGCGGTGGCATATTGGGCAGGCACGGCCTGCGGCCGGTGGCGGTGCACTATGCCGGAGGTCATACGGGATACGGCCCCCTCACGGCCGATGCGGAAGGGCTGAACTACTTCACCCTGCGGCCTTGCGCCGACCACGGGGCACAATTTCTGCCCCAGTGCCGGGACAAAATCAGATATTCCCCCATCCGCCGTAATGCCTTCGGAAGCGAAATCGAGCCCTGGGTGGAGCAGGCCCTGAAAGGATTGTCCGTCCCACGGCTGGAGACAGTGCTGGACGGCTACGATGACGGACTGGGTGCTTGGCTGCTGCGCCTGGGCGCCGGCGCCACCGCGCGCGCCCCCGGCCGGCAGCAGGGCGGCGGACAATACCATCTTGTGCTCAACGGTTCGCTGCGGCATGGAGAGGAAATCCTGGCGCGGCACGCCTGCCTGTTCGTTTCGGCGGATGAAGCGCCCCAGCAGGTAACCGCCGGCGCCGAGGGGCTGGAGCTGCTGATTCTGCAGTATCCGAGCGGCCAGGCGGCCCTGCGCGCCTAAATCATCAGTTGCAATCCAATTGGCGTGTGGCCGGGTGCAGCGGCGCGGTGCATCCTCCCATTCCCGCCCGCGCCTGGGCCGCCTGGCCGGTCCGCCTATTCCCAATAGATGCGGGCCATGCCCTTGGGCCAGCTCGGCCCCAGAGCTTCCTCAAGCAAACACACTTCCTCCCGCAGAGGCAGGTAGCGCCGGGCAAAGGATTTCTTCCGCAGCACATAGAACTCGCACACATGCACGGCGCATAGGGGCCGCAGGTAGGGAGGCACCACACATCCCCGCGGTCCCATGTACTTCAGCGTCTCGTGGCGTTGCCGGGGCAGTTGCACGCCGAATTCGCCCGCCCGCGCCTCGGCCGCGTCGCAGTACCTGGCGTCGCAGCACCCGCCCGGCTCCGGACAGTCTTGCATGCACATGGGTTTGGTGAGGTCCGCCATCTCCTGATACTTGTCGATCAGGTCATCGAGGGAGGGCGCGCCGGGGGTGCTTGGGCCGCCCGGGCCCGCGGCGGACGCGATCCGCGATTTTGCATGACCCCGTTTTATCTCTCCCATGGCATTCCAATCCGGACTACGGTTCCCTGGCGCTACGGGCGGTTTGCCACGCAGGATGCGGTGATTCCTTCCGTCCGGCCCCTAGGGGACAATCCCCGGGGTGGCCCCGGTTTATGCACAGCAGTAATACTCAGGAAATGTAGCACAGGTAAAAGAGGTCAGGGTGGAATCTGCCTGCCATGCGGAAAGAGCAAATGAATTTACTGGCTAGGCTATCTGGTTACCTTCGGCCTAGCTCCTAGGCCTGTTCTGATCTTGTTCTACCTGGGTCTGCTCCAGTTGCAGTGTTGTGGTATTTTGCATTGGCCCGATACAAAACACTGCGATTGGTGAAGCGTTTCCCACCGATCAAGACGATTTTACGAATTAATTGCTCAAGACCAGGTGGGCATCACCATGATCCGAAAATTTCACGATAAAGATATCGCAGAAGTGCTTGACGTGTGGTTCTTGGCTTCCTCTCTTGCGCATCCATTTCTAAGTGAAGACTTTATGGGGCAGGAGAGAGAAAACATTCGAGACAAATGGATTCCTAATTCAGAAACCTGGGTTTATGAGCATGAAGATGAGGTGATCGGGTTCATTTCACTTATCGGCAAAGAAGTAGGAGCAATATTTGTCGCACCTGACTGGCATGGCCAGGGGTTTGGCAGAACTTTGATGGATCATGCGAAGAGCATTCACAATACATTAGAGGTTGAAGTGTTCAAAGAAAACAAGATCGGACGAAGATTTTATGACAGACAAAATTTCGTAGTTATCAAAGAGGTCCTACACGAAGAAACAGGCAATCAAATTATAAGAATGCGATGGAATTGAGAATAGGTTCCCATGGGCAATCCCCAGCGTGGCCCGTACAGCGCCATTCCTACCGCGGCGGGACCCTGAGCATACCATCCTTGGAGAACTGATTCTTGCTGGGGGAGAGAATTTGCTCAATCTGGACGCTGGCTTTTACGTGGGACAGTTCAAACTGGACTGCGATGGATCGAATGGTATCGGCCATGACTATCCAACCCTTAAACGTATCGTTGCCGCAAATTATTCAGCAGAGCGGGACTTGTCAACTGTGGAAAAGAGTGGAGATGTTGCAGTGCTCCCCAGGTCATAGGTTGAGAAACCAGGCCCCAGGAATGCTGGCGGTCAATGTGGAAAAACCAGCACCCCAGGGGCCAACTTTTCGACGAAACCAGCTTCAATTCAGGTGTTTTTTGAACTTTGCCCCGACTTTAAACCGTACCCCGTTGGATGGGGCAATTTTGATCTTCTGGCCATTGCTTGGATTGGTTCCGTCGCGGGCGCCTTTGTCCGCTCGCTTGAAAGTGCCTATTCCGAGCGCAACATCGTGTCCCTCGGAAGCCTGTTCCAGGACGGATTCCTGAAACGCCCCCATCACTGTCGCAACAACTGTTTCAGCTTGGCCTGAATTCTTGGCGATCAAGCTGTAGAGATCGGATTGGCTGATTTTTGATCCGGTGGGTAATTTGGCAGGCATAGACAATCTCCTTCCTTGGATTCCCGCTCAGCGCGGTCATGTTTGCGCCCTTCCTGGCGCGGTTATCCACTTAAATCGCATAAATGAGTGCCCAATAGCAAGCAGCCCCTTGCCATTGGCGGGTGAAACCCACCTCATGCCTTGCACGAGATTGTGTAGACAGGGCAGTGTGACAACTTGGGAAAATGGGGGCGTGCCTCATTCCGGCAGCCCGGCTTTGCGGAGGGCTTCTGTGAAGGCATCCACATATTCCTGATTGCGCATCATGAGACTGTCCGGCACGTGGGCCAGTCGGAAAAACGGATTGATTCTGTGCAGGTCGGCGACGGCCTCCTTCGCCTCGTCAAACCGGCCTTCCCTGGAGAGGATTACGGCGCGTAACATTTGGCCATAAAAGTAGTTCGGTTCTTTTTCGAGAACCTCGGCGTTTTCCTCCCAGGCCTCCTCGGAATGGCCGGAGCAATCCAGCGCGCGGGCTAGCACACCTTGAAACCAGCTTGGGTGTTGTGGTTCGAGGCGTATGGCGTTTTTTAACATGGGTATACTTGCCTGCACCTCCCCGCTATGGAGTAGCGCCATCCCGTACCAAGCCCGCAAATGGGCGCTGCCGGGATAGAGCGAAGTTGCCCGTTTGCCCGTGGCAACCGACCGCTCGAAGTTGCGCATGGATAATTGCACCATGGTGCTGAAGCCTAGCACCCAAACATCCGCAGCGCCCAGAGCTAGCGCCTTTTCTTCCAGCGCGGCTGCCTGGGAAAGTTGCTCTCGGGCATCTCCCCCGAACCCTCCGCGCGCGCTGAACCAATGGCTAAAGCCCAGGATAGCCCATGCGCAGGCGTAGTCCGGATCGAGACCTACCGCCTTTTCCGCCAATTCGCGGGCCTTGGCGTTGTCGGGCGGATTAAATCTTATAACTAAATCCGCTGCCTGCACGCAGTAGCCCCAGGCCTGCACGT
>JAPUIH010000168.1 GCA_027297205.1 SAR324 cluster bacterium
ACCGTCTGAACTTGGAACAGCGAGTAGCGAATTATTTTTTGAGAACAAATTTGGCGCGGCGCCCAATTCCGTGCCGCCCCAATTGCACTCCGTAGGGTAGCGCACCCTAGCAAATTTCATGTGGGATTGTAAAATCCGCCATTGGAATTAGGTTATCTGTTTGAAATCATGAAAGAAAACGGATTTTCAGGACGTTTTTTTGCGTGGAAACGGCCACGGCTGTGCCATGGATATTCGTGCGGGGTACCGGGCAAGACACTGATAAAGTAAGGGAAACGCCTGCCCGGCCAATTTCTCGTGTAGAGCCAAATTTTTTCGATTGAATTTATTTCGCCGTGCAGACGCGCCGTCAGGATGCGCGGATCGGCGCTCAGCCACCCCGGTGAGCCAGGGCCTGGAGGCAGATCATCTCGTAGAGCAGGTTTGCGGCGAGATATGCGGTAATTTCACCGGTATCAATGGCCGGGATAACTTCCAGCACGTCTCCGCCCTTTATGTTAAGGCCTTTCAGCCCCCGCACTAGGTTCAGGATTTCCCTGCTGGTAAAACCGCCTACTTCCGGCGTGCCCGTGCCCGGCGCATAGGCGGGATCGACTGCGTCAATGTCGATAGTGATAAAGCACTGCATGTCCCCCACGCGCTTGTGGATCCGTTCCAGCACTGCCGCCACGCCCAGTTGCTCGAACTCGTGCATGGCGATCACCTCATAGCCCATGTCCCGGCTTTGCTGATAGTACTCCGGCCCGGCACGGCCTCCACGGATACCGATCTGAATGGAGCGCGAGGTTTCGACCAGCTTCTCTTCGGCGGCCCGGCGGAAGGGCGTGCCATGGTCATATTTCCTGCCGTAGTTCCCTTCCGAGGTGTCCACATGGGCGTCAAAATGCACCAGGGCCAGCGGTCCGTGCACGGCGCAGAGTCCGCGCAGTTCACCCAGGGTGACCGAATGGTCGCCACCCATGGCGAAGGATGTTACACCCGCGGCGGCGATAGCCTGAAAATCCCGTGCTGTCTTCTCGCAGGTGGCTTCCACGTCCCCGGGCACCACCGCAACGTCCCCATAATCCACCCCTGACAGGTGCTCAAAAACGTCGATATCGTGAACCGGATGCCAGGGGCGGATCATCGCCGAGATGCTGCGGATGCCTTCCGGCCCAAAGCGCGCGCCCGAGCGGAAGGTGGTGGCATCGTCAAAGGGAATGCCCACCACCACGAAGTTCACGTCCTCCAGCGTGCGCACGTGTGGCATGCGCATGAAGGTGCGCACTCCCGCAAATTTCGGTAGCTCTTCCGGACTCGTAGGTCGGTATCGCCCCATGGATCCTCCTGTCATGCACGGTTGCTGTGCGGCGCCGCGCAATCGCTGGACGTACCGCATGCGCGCAATGCGCCGCGGCCGGGCGTGGAAATACGGTGCCCGAATCCGCGTTTACCATTTTTTGCGGTGCGGACGCCAGGGCAAATCGGGGACTGTGCGAATTAACGGCCGAAACGGCGCTGGCGCTGGTGGTACTCGCGCAGGGCGCGCAGAAAGTCGATCTTACGGAAGGCCGGCCAGTTGGTGTCGCAAAAGTAAAACTCCGAATACACACTCTGCCACATTAAAAACCCCGACAGCCGTACCTCGCCGCTCGTCCGGATGATCAGGTCTGGATCGGGCACATGGGAAGTATACAGGTAGGGCTCGATCTGTTCAGGTGCCAGGTCCTGGCAGATTTCCTCAATGTTTTTGCCATGGCGTTCCTGATTCAGCAGGAAACTGCGGAAGGCGTTTATGATCTCCTCCCGGCCCCCATAAGCCACACAGAGGTTAAGCACGCGGCGGGTATAATGCCGGGTAGCCTCTTCGGCATGGCGAATGGCCTGCTGCACCGAGTCGGGCAACACCTCCGTATTGCCCAGGGATTGCACGCGAATCTGGTTGCGGTGGATGCGGGGATGGCTGACCAGTTCCAGGAATTTCTTTTCGAACAGCTCCATCAATCCGGTGACCTCGCTGGGATCGCGATTGAAGTTTTCCATGGAGAACATATACACGGTCACCACGCGCACTTCGGCCTCTTCGCACCAGTTCAGCACTTCCTCCAGCTTTGCGGCGCCCAGCTCATGGCCTGAGATGACACTGCCCAAATTGAGGAAGCGGGCGAAGCGGCGGTTGCCATCCATGATGATGCCGATATGCTGGGGCCTTTTCCATCCCTGCAGTTGGGCCTCCAGAACCATTTGATAGGCTGCATAAAAAGGCGCCAGAAGCTGACCCATGCTCCATGCCCATACCCGGCGCACGGGCAGGGTTGCCCCTCCCATTCGATCCAGAAAACCCAGTATTCCGTGTGCCAGTTGACTCATTGTGCCGCCATGGTGTGTTGATGCTACCCGGAACCCTTACCCGGCATATTTCTAATTATCCAATATTTTCAATACTATCAACGAATAATTGGAGATTTAGGGTGGTCGGTATACGATTTTTTCGCAAGTCCTGTTCCCAATAAGTTGCCGCGGGACGGTGCGCGCACTCCGCGGGGGCTCGCTGCCGGCGCAGTTCCGCCATGGTGCGCTCCCAGCATATAATTGGAAATGCGCGCGGACGCGCAGGTTCAATTCGTGGGCAATCGGAATTCAGGCGGAAGCCAGCTCGTTCAGAAACGCGTTTACCTGCCCTGGCAGAAGCGTGCGCCGGAAGGTGAAAGTGTGAGGAGAGTTTTCGGCAAGAGGCATCACCGCCGGTACCTGCCGGCAGGCCACCGCATAGTCCGCGAGCCGGTTTTCATCGATCAATGCCAACCGTTTTTCCAGTTGCTGGCGCACGGGATAGCGCAGATATTCCAGGTAAATGAGGCGTCCTCCCGCCCCACGAAACGCAAAGTCGGGAATCAGGTAAGCATTATCCTGCAACTGCAACACCTCTTCGGCGGGCAGACAACGCCAAGGGCTGTCCAGGGCATTGAACGCGGAGGCGAATTGGCGCAGCTCCTCGGGCACCCACTGGCCCCGCTCCGGATAGTGGCTTTTCAACAGGGGATGGGGAGCCAGCTCCAGGCGCGCTTGAGGCTTTCCAGGGCGCGGTGTAAGCACGGCATGCAATGTCCAAGGGGCATCCCAATTCAACAGCGCCGGCAGAAACTGGGCCAGGTTCAGACCATAGCGGCTGCCGGATTCCAGCAGGCTCAGGGGGCCGTCCAACAGCACTTCTATTTCGCCTTCGCCGCGCCGAGTTACATGAAAGAGCAAGCCGAAGAACTTCAGATAGCCGAAGAGTTGCCGCAGGCGCTGGGGCGGCGGAAGGGGACAGCGCAGGGTGAGCCCTCCCGCGCGCAGCAGCAATCCCTGCACCTGGGCCACGTTGTAGCGCAGGATCAACGCCTCGGGGGATAGCGCGCGCATGTCCACCAGCAGTTGGTTTTCCGCCAGGTCAGCATACAGACCCACCTGTACCTGCTCCGGACTCATCCCGTGTGCTGCGCCCACCTGCGCCAGCAGTGCCTCCCGCCACTGTGCAAGCCCCTCGGTGCCGTGGCGCCGCCAACCCTCCGCTCCGCCGTCGAACACCGCTGAGCGCAGGGCCCGGGGCTCCGCGGCGCCTCCCGCCTCAAAAGTACATCGATCCAGCAGCAGCTTGGCCAGGCCCTGCCCCACCCGTGCCTGGACGGCAGGCAGCGGGAAATCCCGCAGGGCTTCTTCCAGTTCTCCCCTGCGGCGGCCCATCTGGGCCGCGCACAGTTCCAGCAATGCCTCCGCGCCGCTCAGCAGAGCGGGTTGCGCGGGGTCCAGCAGGCGGGGCCATACGGTGCCCGCGCGGCGGGTATAGAGCAGCAGATCACCTGTAAGCATCGTGCTTGCGCCTCCGTCTGCTGGTGCCCTCCTCCATGGTATGGCGGGTCAGCAGCTCGTAGAGTACCGCCTGCTTGGCGCCGTCCTTGCGCAGGATGCGTCCCAGTCTTTGCACATGCTCCCGCACACTGGAATTGCCCGACACAATGACCGCCACACTGGCGGAGGGCACGTCCACGCCCTCGTTTAGCACCTTGGAGGTGACCACGGTGGGCCAGCGATTGCCCCGGAAGTTGGCCAGGATTTCCCGCCGCTCGGCGATGCGGGTTTGATGCGTTATCAGGGGCAGCAGAAAGCGGGTGGATATGTCGTAGGCGGTGCGGTTGTCGTTGGTAAAGATCAACACCCGTTGCCCCCGGTGGCGGTGCAGCAGCTCTGCGCACAGGGAAAATTTCTCCTCCGCCGAAAAGGCGATTCGCTTCTGCCGGTAATAGGCCGCCAGCGCCTCCCGCCCTTCCGGCGAGCGGCAGGCTGCGAACACGAACTGCTGCCATTTCCGTGGCGAGCCCAGCGTGATCCCCCGGGCACGGGCGAAACCGAGATAGTTTTCACGTGCCTGGTCGTAATTCCGCCGCTCCTCGGCGCTGAGGTCGGCATAAAGGGTTTGCACCCGGTAATCCGCCAGGTATTTTCCGGACAGCTCCCCAATGGCCTTGCGGTAGACCACCGGCCCAATCAGTTGGGTCAGGACATGATGGCGCATGTCCGGCCGTTCCAGGGTGGCGCTCAGCCCCAACCGGTAGGGCGCGGTCAACACCTCTCCGATATGGGAAAAACCCCGGCCGGCCAGGTGATGGCATTCGTCGAAGATGGCCAGCCCAAAGCGGTCCCCGAATTTTTCTCCGTGGCGGTAAGCGGATGCGTAGGTGCACACCGTGACGGGCGCCACCTGGAACGATCCCCCTCCCACCACCCCGGCCTCCAACCCCAGATCCTGCTCCAGCACCGCACACCACTGGGAGACCAAATCCAGGGTAGGGACGAGAATCAGAGCGCCGCGCTGCACCTCATGCAATGCCATCAATGCCACGCGCGTCTTGCCCGAGCCGGTGGGCAGTTCCACCTGGCCTCGTTTGCCGCGCCGCCATGCAGCGATGGCCTCTGTCTGATGGGGATAGGGTGGGCCGGCCGGCCGGGCATGCAGTTCCAGCTCCGGGTAGTTCCGCGCATGATCGGCATAAGCTTGATCCGTTCTGACCAGATGCCGCACCAAGGGCCGGTAGTGGAGCGCCAGGCAACGAAATGCGGAGATGCGGCCGTCCCAGCGCATGAATTCGGGCAGATGCCGCGCCATTTCAGGCGCCGCTTCACCCAGCACCAGGCTGCCCCGGTCATAGGTCAGCTTCAGTTCCCCCGATCCCGATTGCGTCATTTGATCGCCCCTTGGATTACGGCATGAGAGAGACATTGATCTTTTTTTTCACAATTTGTATAGGTAGTTGCAATCGCATGTTAAATTTAATGGGGATTGGACCCAAGTTGGCTTCCGAACCCTTCCCAGAGGAGGTTTTCCTATGGGAGATCAGAGACAGGAGCATCATCCTCGCCAACAGCCACCGCACGAGGCTGTTCTGCTCAGCAAGATAATTACCGAAAAGAGACAGATTCAGATCACATTCCTGGATGGCGATACTCTGGTCGACCGATTAAGGTGGCACACACCCTACCATCTAGGGATGAAGGACGGAAAGGTCATTAACAAGTCCGCCATCAAGTTTTGGCAAGTCATTGATTGATTTGGTTTTCGAGCACGAAGCGCGTCAAATTCCCGCGGGAATCGCCGTTGCATCCGTTCGTAGCGGTTCTGGCGCCGTGTCCCGCCGTGCACGCATCTGATTGAGCGGAATTTTACTGATGGCCCTCCGGCAATTATTCAAATCCACAAAAACCCAGCCCCAGAAACAGGCGCGCGCCGCCGTCAAATCCGAACGTGAGAACCGCCTGCGGCTGTTGAATAATTGGGTGATGCCCGTTGGATTTACCGCCGGCCTGGCGATTTCCGCCTATATCGCCCTCCGCATTTTCGATTTCGCCCTGAGCGATGGAAAAATTGCGCTGTCCGATGTGCTGTTCCTTACCGACGCGGAGGCGGTCGGGGATGCCCTGGGCGGCGTTTCGGAGGTGCTGATCGCCATCTTGGGGCTGGTGATCACGGTGGTTGCCATTGTTGTGCAGTTGGCGGCGCAGCGCTATACGCCGAAGCTAATCGATCTGTTTATCGCCGACTGGGTGAACATCTCGTTTTTCGGGCTGATGGTCGTGGCCAGCATGTACAGTCTGCTGCTGGTCTACTCGATCACCACGGACTTTATGCCATTCTGGGGCAGCCTGTTCCTGGTGATCATGACCACCTTCATTCTGAGCCTGCTCATTCCCTATTTTAATTATGTATTTCTGTTTCTGACGCCGGGCAACATCATCTCCATTATTCGCAATAATGCCAAGAAAGGTATGCTCAGGGTGCTGCAGTCCCAGCACAAACCCGGGGAAATCCGCAAGCAGCAGAGGGAAGTGGCCAACGCCTTGGAACAGATTAGCGACATCGCCCTGAGCGCGGTGACACAGATGGACCGCAACGTGGCTCTGCTGTGCATCCGCACCCTCAAGGACGTGCTGGTGGACTACCTGCTCATCAAGAGACGCATGCCCAAGCGCTGGTTCTATGCCCAGAAGGATGACTTCCCCGCGCTCTCGACAGATTTCATCCAGGAAATATTCAACACTCAGATCTGGGTCGAGGCCAAGGGATTCATGGACATGGAGCTGATTTTCAAGACCGCCATCAAGGACATGCCGGACGCCGTGAGCGCGGTCGCCAACAACACCAAGATCATCGGGCTCTATGCGATTCGCCTCAAGGATTTCCAGGTGTTGTCCAACGTGATCCAGTTTTTCAACACCTTCCTGCGCCTGGCCGTCAACAACCGCAATCCCAAGGCTATCTACAATCTGCTCTACCAGTACCGTATGCTGGCCGAAGACGTGCTGGACGTGGATCAGAAACTGGCCGAGCGGATCGCCTTTTATTTCAAGTACTACGGCCAAATCGCGCAAAACTACAATATTCCCTTGATCCTGGTGACCGCTTGCTTCGACCTGGGTTATCTGCTGGAACGGGCCTTTGAGAAGCAGGTGCCCAACCTGGACAACCTGATCAAGACTTTCCTGGAGTTGGACGACACGCCCGCGACCCAGTCCAACGAGTTCGAGTTGCGCTCCGTCCGCAAGGCACAGTTGATGTTCGCCAGCTTTGTACTGTCCAAGGGCGACAGCAATATCGCGGAGCAGATTTTCAACGATATGAAAGACGAGCCCCAAGAGCGGATGGAAGCTATCCGCGGAGAAATGTTGGCGGTGACAGACCGTAAATTCTGGGAAATTACCGATCGGGGCGTGGACTTCTTTTTCATGGAAGAGGAACAGAAGGAACATCTCAACCTGCTCTACAGCAAGTACTTTGAACCCCACTACAAGAACAAAGACGAGGCCCTGCAACCGAATCAGGTCTAGCACCTGACCTTGCCGGAACTGGAATTGCCGACGGCATGGGAGCCGAGGCTGACGGGACTCCACCTCTTCTAGCGGCGCGAGCGTCTACAGGAATATCACGGATGGATATCGAGGCTTTCAAGGTTGCGCTGGGCCGCTTCGGCACCGGTGTTGCCGTCATCACCACCCGCGATGGCGAAGGCGCCCCGGCCGGATTCACGGCCAGTTCCTTCACCTCCTTATCGCTTAGCCCGCCCATGGTGTTGTTCTGCCTTGACAAGGCTGCCGTCAGCTTCGAGGTTTTTCGTGCCGCCTCCGGTTTTGTGGTGAATATTCTCAACCATCAACAGCAGGATATTTCGAACCGCTTTGCCAGCCATGGCGAGGATAAATTCAACGGTGTGAAGGTGAGGGACGGTGCGGAGGGCTTGCCCTTGATCGAAGGCTGCCTGGCCAACCTGGAGTGCCGCACCACCGATAAGGTGGCGGGGGGCGATCACCTGATTTTTATTGGCGAGGTGCGGCAGGTGCACCTCGGAGAGGGCACACCGCTGCTCTACTACATGGGAAAATATCACGGAATATAGCCGGGCCGAGTGGACTCAGTTTTCCAGCCGGAGCAGGGTCAGCTTGTTGAGCACAATGTCGGGAATGAGCTGGCCGCGCTCTTCGGGCAGCAGGATATCCTCGCCATTCAAATACACGGCCACCCCATGAGACTTGCCAATCACGAGGCGAATCTCCTCGTTGGCCTCCCAGTTCATGGTTTCAGCGGGCTCCAGGCGCACTTCAATCGGCGGTGCGCGATCCACCGACAGGCGAATCCAGGTGGGTTCCAACCCGCGCACCGTAAGCCGTAGATTCTGCGAAGCCTCAAGAGGTACGCTGGGCTTGGGCCGGGTCTGTTTCACCGTGGGAGGAGGCGTGGGCCTGGCCTCGGGGGCTGGGGACGCCAGATCATCGGGAGGCGCGGCAGGGGCTTCGGCAAGCTTTTCCGTCACTGCCAGGGGAACCGGCGGCTCCCCCGAAGACCCTGACAGAAACCGCACCCCCGAATAAGTGCCCACGACGATCAGGATCAACACCACCCCCGTAACGACCAGTTTTTGGGTGGACACCGCTGGAACGTCCTCGTCGCCGTGCATCGCATTAATTTCCGGACCGAGTGCGGTCTGGGAGATGTACTCGTCCATGCTGGCGATGCGTTTGATCTCGGCTTCGATCTCCTCATCCTGCAGTTCCAGCACCTGCAGAAAGTTGCGGATGAAGCCGCGCACGAAGGTCAGTCCGGGCAGGTTTTCCGTCTGGGCTTGCTCGATGTTGGCCAGAAAGATGGGGTTGATGCGTGTGCGGCTGGATACTTCCTGGATGGTGAGGTCCTTCGCTTCGCGGGCGGCCTTCAGCTTTGGGCCGATCACGCTGAGCAGTTCCTGCAATTGGCTGGATGATTTTTCGCTCATGTCACGGTGCCTTCCGGAAGGTTCAGGAAGGGATGTAGCGGCCAATAATTGGCGCCAAGTCGCTGCGCACCTGCTTGGGAATGTTCTCGGCCGGGGTGAGAATCGCATGGTGCAACGCGTCGGCGCAGGCACAGGCGCGCACTTCCGAAATGCGATTCACCGCCTCGGCCAGCAGCAACTTGGAGGTGGCGATGTTCTGGCGCATCACCTCAAGTATCGCTTCCACGTTTACCTCTTCCTCACTTTCATGCCAGCAATCGTAATCGGTCGCAAGGGCAATTGTGGCGAAGCAGATTTCCGCTTCCCTGGCCAGTTTCGCCTCTTGAATGTTGGTCATGCCGATGATTGCCCCGTTCCAGGACCGGTACATGTTGGACTCGGCGCGGGTGGAGAAAGCCGGGCCCTCCATGCAGATGTAAATGCCGCCACGATGATGGGTCACCTGGCGATGTTCCGCACATTGGGCAAGGGTATCCAACAGGCTCGGGCATACCGGATCGCCGAACTGCACGTGCCCCACGATGCCATTGCCGAAAAACGTGGCATCCCGCAGAAATGTCCTGTCGATGAACTGGTCCGGAAACACAATATGACCTGGCATGATCCGCTCCTGCAGGCTACCTACCGCCGAAACCGACAGCAGATGAGTCACCCCCAGCTTCTTGAGGCTCCAGATATTGGCCTTGAACGGAATTTCGCTGGGCAGCATCCGATGCCCCTTGCCGTGGCGAGGCAGGAATACCACTTCGCGCCCGCCGAGCTCTCCGCTTACCAGCAAGTCGGAAGGCGCACCGAAGGGCGTGCCGATCGAATGCTCCTGAAGATTTTGGATTCCTTCTATTTCGTAGAGGCCGCTGCCACCGATGATGCCTATCTTCAAGATTACACCATGGAAACGAATTAAGGGACGCAGCCGGGATGGACCGCGGGAGGGCCCGGAGGAGTGCGGAAAAAGTGGCGAGACACAGAATCGAACTGTGGACACGGGGATTTTCAGTACCTCGCCCCGAGAATCCCTATTACCCCTGAAAGTTCTAAAGCATTCTTTCCAAACGACAAACCTATTAGCAACTAATAATAGGTGTTCGGGGAAATTCCCGTTTCTTCCCAGCTTTTCCTGGCAGGATTACACAGGAATTACACAGAGCCAAGAGACTCCTTTTCCTAGCCTGTAAGGGGGGTATGCGTCCTTTAGGAGTCCCGCAAGTGTGTTTACTAGGGGTAACATCAGTTCATCCCCTACGCGTGTGCACGTAAGCGAGCGGCACACAACAATCCTAATAATTGCCAAAGTATTCGGGTAGGCCCGATTTTGAGTTGCCTCCCGGCACCCCCGGATTCGATGGACCTGAATCCATATCAGGGATAGGCTCTGTCTACATTCAACTTGGCCGCAGCCGGGCTGATCC
>JAPUIH010000169.1 GCA_027297205.1 SAR324 cluster bacterium
CTCTACTTCGATGGCGCGGCGCAGCCGGTCCGCCTCCGATTCCAGCACGTTGACCTGGCTCAGTTTCTCGTCAAACTCCCGTCCCGGCCCTTCCACCAGGTAGAGTTTCATCGCCAGCTTGAACACCAGGGCGCACTGGGCCAACTTGGCCAGGAACTCGTCGATTTCCGCTTCCAGCGCCCTGGTGCGCCCGAAGATGCCGATTTTGCTCAATAAGGCCATGCCGATCCTTGCTCTGGCGGGTCGAAGCTTTCGAGTCCGCGCCGGGTGTTTCGATCAATCTGCTGGAATCCGGCGCAATTCTCAACCCCCCTGCCGCGTGGACGGCGCCTGACGAGGCTTGTCCGCATGGCAAGCCATTGTTGAAGGGGAGCCAAAATGCTAGGGGTGAAAGCGTCCGCCCTTCGGGTGGCGGCCAGGGCATTGCGGAATTTATCACGGGGGAGCGGGAAAACATGACCAAATTGCGGCTGGGATTGCTGCTGCCCAATCAGGGGATTGTGTTCGGAGCTGTCACCACCGCCGAGCTGCTGGACATGGCCGAGGAGGCCGATGCCAGCGGGCTGTTTGACACCATGTTCGTGGGGGACAACCTGCTGGCCAAGCCCAGGATGGAGTCGGTGACCCTGCTTTCGGCCCTGGCCATGCGCACGAAAAAGGCCAGGCTGGGCACGGCCTGCATGGCCAGTTTTCCCCTGCGGGACCCCATTGTGCTGGCCGCCCAGTGGGCCGCCCTGGACAATCTTTGCGAGGGGCGCAGCCTGCTGGTTGCCTGCATCGGCGGGGGAAGGGGCGGAACGAACGTGGTGGGCCGATTCGAGAACGAATACAAGGCCTTTGGCATCGCCCCCAGCGAGCGGGTGAGCCGGCTAACCGAAGGCATCGAAGTGCTGCGCAAACTGTGGACGGAAGACCCGGCCAGCCATCAGGGCCGTCACTACAACTTCGACGGCATCGCCGTGCGCCCCAGACCCCTGCAGCAGCCTTGCCCGCCCATCTGGATCGCCAACAATCCCCAGGCTTTCGCCACGGACCGCAAGATTTTCGAGCGCACAACGGGCCGGGTGGGGCGCATCGCCGATGGCTGGATGACCACCATGGCCACCCCGGAGCAGTTCCGCACAGGCTGGGAGGCCGTGCGCGAGGCGGCGTCGGCCCACGGCCGCAATCCCGACACTCTGGAAAGCTGCCTCTATTACAACGTGCACGTGGGCGAGGGCGATGCGGCCTACAACGAGTCAAAGAAGTTCCTGGACAGCTATTACAGCGCCGACTTCGACCCGGAATTCATCCATATGTGGACGGTCATCGGCGCCCCGGAAGCCTGCGCGGAGAAAATCCGCGCCTTCGGGGAAGCCGGCGTACAGGTGCTGAGCGTGCGCTTCACCGCCTTCAACCAGACCGCTCAAATGCGCAAATTCATGGAACAAGTGGTGCCGTTGCTGTAGCTGCTGGAGCGCCGGTACGAAACCGTCCGGCAACAGTATCGGGAGGAGCGGCTTAGCACTCTCTGTAATTCGACAGTCCTTTGTCCGCCCAATCTTTCCATTGTTCGGTCGTCCTGAAATCCTTGCCAGTGCAATTGGCCAGATCTTCATTTCGCCCGACGTTGAGGGAGCATTCCCCTTTTCCAGCCCTTCCACAAAATATGACACCACAAAATTATGGCGCTCCGAAATCTGCTTTGCGGGATAGGAATCGGCCACTCAGCGGTACCGTTCTTCTCCGGCCATTCGCGGCTACTCAGCGACTCCAGCAAGGCGGCGGCCCGCTGGCGCAACCGCAATCTGGCGAGGCACCACGGTATTTTGGCGGCGGGCGGAATTATGCTACGCTTCCCGCATTCACGGGCATTGCTTTACAAACCTTGCTAGGTGGATTCCATGACCAAGTCAGCAAACAGCAATCCACCCGTCGGCGGCAAGCGGGCCATCCTGATGGTGTGCGACGGCCTGCGGCGGGACCTGATCACTCCGCAGCACGCCCCCACCCTGTCCCGCCTGGCCGGCGAGTGGTGCAACTTCAAGAGCCACACCAGCGTATTTCCCTCCACCACCCGCGTCACCTCCGCGTCCATCGCCACGGGTTGCCTGCCCGCCCGGCACGGCCTGGCCGGAAACACGATGGCCCTGGACGAGGGAGAAGGGCTGGTCTGCCGCAACGCGGGCGAGCCGGATTTCCGCGACCGCATGCGCCGGGCCACGGGCCAGACCCTGCGCGTGCCCACCCTGGCCCAACGGCTGGCCGGCCGGGGCGGCTCCATCGTGTATTCCAACGTGTCTCCGGGCGCGGCATATTTTCAGGACCCGGACGGGTACGGCTACGTCTATCATCCCTCCGGCGCCTTCGGCCCGGGGCTGGAACCCCTGCCGGAATCGGACTGGCTGCGGATCGAAAAGGGCGTGGCCGGCGACCAGGTCATGACCGCCCGCTTCTGCGAGGAGGTGCTGCGCATCAGGCGGCCCGCGCTGAGCGTGCTCTGGCTCTCGGAGCCGGACCATACGGGCCATCATACGCCTCTCGGCTCCCCGGCCCACAGGGAGGCCATCGCAGGCGCGGACGCCTGCGTGGCCAAGGTGGCTGCGGCCGTGGAGGCGCTGGACCCCGCATGGCAGGATACTCTAATGATCGTTTGTTCCGACCACGGACACGAGACCGGTGAAAGCGAAGTCCATATCGAAGAATTGCTGGTTGCAGCCGGGCTGAAGGAGAGCCTGGCATCCTCGGACGTGGTGGTGGCCCCCAACGGCTCGGCGGCCCTGATTTATATGTCCGAGCACGCCGCGGCACGCAGGGAGGAGCTGATCGGCTACCTGCAAACGCAGGAGTGGGTGGGCCGGCTCTATGCGGGGCCCGAGCTGGCGGAAGTTGGCCTGGAGACGGATACGGCCCTAGCCGTGGCCATCGATATGGGAAAATCCGATCGGGTCAACGAGTATGGCGTGCCGGGATACAGCTATCTGGCCCACAACGCCATGGCCGGCAAGGATTACACCGGACTCGGCCAGCATGGTGGATTGGGCGCCTACGAACAGCAGCCCTTCCTGTTCGCCCGGGGCGGGGACATTCCCAGACGCAAGGAAGTGGACAGACCCAGCGCGCCGGTCGATATCGCGCCCACAATCGCCCGCCACCTCGGCCTGCCCCAGGACGGCATGGACGGCAAACCACTGGTCTAGCCACAGCCTAACCAAGAGGCGCGATTCAGCTCCGCTCACGCGGCAAGGCCGTCTCTCCGGCAAAAATAGAGGATGAACAAGACATTGAGACGCGGATTGTGCTAATAAATTATGGATAGCCGTAAAAATTCCGTGAGGCAAGAGCGGGGGCGGATAGGCGAGGCTTGAAACGGCGCCTGAGCGGTTTGGTCTGGGAATGGCCGGACCGTCGCTTTGATTGTAATTCGCCCTACGCGCTGGAGATTCGGGAGCATGCGCCCTGAAAAATTAGAGACCGAGCCAGAGACCCTTCCTGCCGAGGATTCCCTCAAAATCGAAACCCAGGAAGAGTCACGAGACCTGCAAAAACCGGCAGAATCGACTCCCACCCCACAGACGAGGCCGTCGTTGCCCCGCTCGTACCGCGCGCGGCGCATACGTATGGCCATGGTGCTGTGCGCGGTGCTGATCGCGTTGGTTAGTTATGGCGCATACTGGGTGGTCTGGCTTGAGGACGTCGTTTACACCGATGATGCCTACGCGGAGGCCCGCATTGTTTCCGTATCCTCCCGACTCCCCGGCCGCGTGGCCTCGGTGCCCATCAATGAAGGTGATACGATTAAGAAGGGGCAGATTCTGGTGCAGTTGACCCGCAATCAGATGCGCATCCGTATGAACCAGATTAAGGCGGAAGTGGCCGGCGCCGCGGCCAAAGTGAGCGAGCTGACCGCCGGACCCCGGGAGGAGGAAATCCGCATCGCCAATGTGGAAATCAGAATACGTGAAGTAGAGCTCGAGCGGCGGCGGGACCTCCTGAAACGAATGGAAGCTCTGGCGCGCTTCAACGCCATCTCCGAACAGGACCTGGAGCAACAGCGCGCAGAGGTGGAACTGGGCAAGGTGGAACTCCTGTTGGGCGGGGAGAAACTGAAATTGCTGATGGCGGGTTCCAAACCCCAGGAAATCGAGCGGGCGCAAGCCGAACTGGCCCTGGCGAAGGCCAAGTTGTCCGACGTGCGTGCTGACCTGAACGACCTTACCATCCGCTCCCCTATTGACGGCGTGGTGGCGCGGCGCATGGTGGATCCCGGTGAATTCGTGGAGGATGGCCAGGGCCTGATGCAGGTCGTGGAGACCGGCAAGACCTGGGTGGTCGCAAACCTCGAGGAAGGAGATTTCGAGCGGGTGCATGTGGGGCAGCCCGTGGATATCGAGGTCGATGCCTATCCCGGCGCCCTATTGGGCAAACAGCCTACCTGGAAAGGAGTGGTGGGGCCCAAATACTCCGCCACCCTGTCACGCTTCTCCATTCTTTCCACCACCTCCACCAGTGGCAGTTTCATCAAGGTTACCCAGCGCGTGCCGGTCCGCATTGATTGGGTCGACAACAACCATCCCCCCATGTACCCCGGCCTGAACGTTGAGGTGTGGATTCACGTTAAGGAGTAATGTCCGAGGCAGTTCCGAGGCCCACGGTGAACCGCTGGCTGCTGCTGGTGGTGGTAATGGTGGGCACGTTCTTGTCCATATTGGACACCACGATCATGAACGTGGGACTGCCCCATATCATGACTTCCTTTGGCTCCAACGTGGAGCATGCGAAGTGGGTCAGCACCGGCTTCATGATCGCCGCGGCGGTTTCCATGCCCCTCACAGGATGGCTGGGCCGCACCTTCGGATACGGCACGGTATATCTCGGCGCCTTGGCGTTGTTTACCCTGGGCGCCGTCTCCAGCGCCTTTTCCTTCTCCTTGGATCAACTGATATTTTCCCGCGTCATTCAAGGCGTCGGGGCGGGCATCGTACAACCCACCAGCATCGCCATTCTCACGCGCACTTTTCCTCCCGAAATGCGCGGGCGAGCCTTCGGCATCTGGTCCATCGGTGTGATGACTGCGCCCAGCCTGGGTCCCACGGTGGGCGGTCTGCTGATCGACCTGTTCAATTGGCGGGCCGTATTTATCATGAGCCTCACCGTGGGCACGGCTGCGTTGGTGCTCTCCAGCGCCGTACTGAGCCGCGAGCGGGACGAGGAGCCTGCGCCTTTCGATATGAAGGGTTATCTGGCCCTGGCGACCTTCCTGGTCTCCGCGCTGCTTACGGTGGCCCACGGACAGGAAGAGGGCTGGACTTCGCGGATTATCCTATTGGGCGGGGCGGTGGCGGTCACTTCGATCGTGCTGTTCATCGTGATCGAGTGGGACGCGGAGTATCCCATCATGCCCCTGCGCCTGTTCCGGCTGCCGGATTTTTCCCTGGCCATGTTCCTGACGGTGTACCGCTCCCTGGGTTTGTTCGGCGCGGTGTTTTTGCTGCCCATCTTTCTGATGCAGGTGCAGGGTCGCGACCCGCTGGAGGTGGGGTTGTTGATGATGCCCGGCTCTATCGTGATGGCCCTTTGCAGCCCCATTGCGGGCATTCTCACGGACCGCTTCGGGGGCCGCTGGCCGGCAGTGGGCGGCGTGGTCAGCATCGCCCTGTCCCTGTACCTGCACCAAAGCCTGGACGAGCTGTCCAGCACCTGGCAGGTGATTTATCCCCAACTTTTCCGGGGCCTGGGCATCGCCCTGGTGATGACGCCGGTGGTAACCACCGGCATGAACGCGGTGGCCCGGGAGGACACGGGCTATGCCTCCTGGATGCTCAATCTCAGCCAGCGGGGCAGCGGCGCGTTTGCCATCTCCATTCTGAGCAGCCTGCTGCACCGGCAGGTTATCATCCAGAAGGACCTGCTGGGAGCATCGGCCATGGCCTCGGGCCCCACCCCGCGCTGGTTGAAGTATCTGGGGATCACCATGGGTTATTCGTCCATTGAAGTGCAGCCGGCCATGCGGGCGGTCTTTGGACGGCAGTTGGGAAAGGCGGCCACCACCCTGGCATTTCAGAATATCTTCTTTCTGGCCAGCGCGTTCACGATCACCGCCCTGGTTCCCGCGGTTCTGATCAACCGCTTCGGCGGCAATAACCGGAAAATCGTAAAATGAACGTCCGCGCCGGTTTTAATTTCCCCGCTGCTGATCTATTCTGTCGGCGCAGCTTGCAACTGACTGGAATCGCCGAGGGGATGATATGACTGAGGCATCGCCCACAACCTCTCCCAACCCGAATGCCGTGCTGGTTGTGGTGATGGTCGGCACCTTCCTGTCGGTGCTGGACACCACCATTCTGAATGTGGCCCTGCCCTATATTGTCACTTCCTTCGGCTCCAACGTGGAGGAAGTAAAGTGGGTGACCACCGGATTCATGATCGCCGCGGCCTCCACCATGCCCCTCACCAGCTGGCTGGGCCAGCGCTTTGGCTACGGCAACCTGTACATCGCCGCCTTGTCCGTATTCACCGCCGGCGCCGCCATGAGCGCTATGTCCTGGACGCTGGACAGCCTGATCTTCGCGCGTATCGTGCAGGGCATGGGAGCGGGCCTGGTGCAACCGGCCAGCATCGCCATTCTCAGCCGCTCCTTTCCGCCGCGGGTGCGGGGCAGGGCCTTCGGAATCTGGACCATCGGCATGATGACCGCGCCTACCCTGGGCCCCACCACCGGCGGCTTGATGATCGAGTTCTTCAACTGGCGGTCCATCTTTTCCTTGAGCCTGCTGGTGGGCGGGCTGGCGGTGCTGCTGGCAGTGACCATTCTAAGCCGGGAGCGCGAGAAGCCCCCCCTCGGATTCGATTGGAAGGGCTACAGCTCCTTTACGGTGGCCATGGTGGCCGCTTTCCTGGTGGTGACCTATGGCCAGCAGGAAGGCTGGACTTCGGGAATCATTCTGCTGGGCTGCGCGGTCTCGCTGGTGGCGTTCGTGCTGTTTCTGATCGTGGAGTGGGACGCCGAGCAGCCCATCGTGCCTCTCAGGCTGTTCCGCATTCCCGATTTTTCCCTGACTCTGTTTCTGACGTTGTACCGCTCCCTGGGACTTTTTGGAGGGGTATTTCTGCTGCCGATCTTTCTCTATCAGGTGCAAGGACGGGACAGCGTCGAGATCGGATTGATGATGATACCCGGTTCGATCGTGATGGCCATCATGAGCCCCATCTCCGGAGTGCTCACCGACCGCTTCGGAGGCAAGTGGCCCGCCATCGTGGGCATCGTGTTCATGGCCTACTTTCTCTATCTTTATCAGAGCGTGGACTTTCTCTCCGCCCGCTGGCTGATTCTCTACCCGCAGATATTCCAGGGCATGGGGATCGCGCTGGTGATGACCCCGCTGATCACCACGGGCATGAACGCGGTAAACCGGGAAGACGGCGGTCATGCCTCATGGATGATCAACCTATGCCAGCGGGGCGGCGGCGCCTTCTCGATTTCCATTCTGGGCACCATGCTGCACCGGGAAACGATCATTCAGAAGGATTATCTGGGCGGCAGCACGATCCTGCGTCAAGCGCCCCCCGAAGCATTGGTGCAACAGGGCATGTCCCTCGGTTTGTCATCCCAGGAGGCCAGGCCGGCGGCCATGGCCGCTGTGGGGCGCATGCTGGGCCAGGCCGCCTTGTCCCAGGCATTCAAGAATATTTTTATCCTGTGCGCCATCGTGACCATCACCGCAATCGTCCCCGCCCTGCTGCTCTCCAGCCGCAGGCCCATCCCGGAGGGCGAGGCGGACTAGACCTCAGGAAGAGCAACCTTCCCTATCCGGCCGCACCCTGCGGGTCGACCCGCGGCAGGCCCGCGATGAAGCGCGTTGCGTGGCGCCCGGCCAGTTCCCTGTATAGGGGATGGGCGCGCACACGTGCCAGGTCGCCGAACACATCCACATCGGGCAGCGCACTCGTGCACTCCGTGCTCAAACCAAGCTCGGCGGCGCGGGCCAGGGAGGCTTTCAGCACGGCGCTCCCGCCCCAGCCTTCCAGCGCGAACAATTCCGGATAGGGCTGTTTCATCCCCACCAGGTAATACCCCCCGTCTGCAGTGGCTCCCCACACCACGTCCGCCCGCTGCAGGGCCTGTACCGCATCGGCGAGATGCCCCTCTTGCAAGAGGGGCAGGTCAGCCCCCATCAGCAAGGCGCGGCTGCCACGGGAAGAGCCGCCCAGTATTTGGGCGAAGGCATTGGCCATGCGCTCGCCCAGCTCCTGGCCGCATTGCGGGTGCACCTGAAAATGCTCAGGCCAATGCACGCCCTCGGCCGCGAACGGCCCCTCCGCATGCGGGGGTGTGATGAACAGGTGACAATTCACCTCCGTGTTTCCATCGCGGAAGCGGTCAAACGTGGCAATGAGGTCTTTGAGGCAGCACACGTGAAAGGCCTTGGCCGCCTCGCCGCCCAGGCTCGCCGCGAGCCGGGTTTTGCTCTCCCCGGCCACGGGAGCGCGGCTGAACAGGATCAGATGAATGGCGGCCATGTCCCGTCCCTCCCCCTAGCGGATCTGCTCATATTGCCCCAGCGCCTGCGCGGACCCGCCGGACATGCGGTAGCGATGAAAGATGCGGCGAAACAGCCACCAGGTGCTGAAGAAGCCCCGGGTGTCCCAGCGTCTGCCGGAAGTCTCCACCCGCAGGGGAGAGAGATAGCAGGGCAGGCCGCGCCGCTTCAACAACAGGGAAAACGCGTAGTCCTCCAGCAGGGGCAAATCCGGAAAACCGCCCAGCTCCCGGAACAACGCCTTGCGAATGAACAGCGCCTGATCGCCCAGAAAAATCCGGCGCAGGCGGGTGCGCAGGTTCGCCCCCAGGCCGAGCAGCGGAAGCAGCGGGTGCCGGCCCACGATGCGCAGCCGGAACACACCCGCGGCGCAGCCGGTGGATTCCGCCTCGGCGATGGCCTGCCTGAATTCCGGCGGCAGGCGCGTATCCACATGCAGGAACAGCAACCACTCCCCCCGGGCCTCTTGCGCCCCCAGGTTAAGCTGCCGGGCGCGGCCGCGCTCTGATTGCAATACCCGGCCGCAGGCCCCGGCCAGCCGCGCCGTACCGTCGCTGGAGCCGCCGTCCACCACCAGAATTTCCGCATCCCCGGCGATCCCGCGCAGACGCCGCAGGGCATCGGCCACCAGGGGTGCCTCATCCAGCACGGGCACGATGATGGACAGCTTCATGGTGCGTAGGTGCGAACCGGGTTGGAAACATTCGGAAGGCCACCGGGGAGACCCCAGCGGCTGGAGCCGGGTGGAAGACGCCGTGTGAAAGAAGGATTAACGCCTAGGTGGCCAGGGCGCCACCACAACTGCTGCCCGCCCCCGCGGTACAGCCCAGGCAATGCTCCCCGGTGTCGATGGGCACCGCAAGCAACGATTCCGGACGGAATGCCGGATCGAGGATGGAGATTTCTCCCCCGGCGATTTCCATATCGAGCATCTGGTTGAAATCGCAGTCATAGATTTTGCCGTCCCATCCAATGCTAAGGGTATCGCGGCACATCAGATGATCCACGGTGGCGGCGTTGAAGTTCTCCTCTAGCAGTTCCAGGTAGGCATCCAGCTTGCCCTCCCGTTCCAGGTGCTGCCTGAAACGCCCGATGGGCAGGTTGGCCAGGGTGTAAAGATCGTTGAAGTACACCCCGTATCTGGAGCCCAGCTCACGCCGGTAGTCCGCGGTCAATGCCGCCTGATCGGGGGGCAGGCTGCCGCCCAGGGGATTGTACACCAAGTGCAGATCCAAGACGCCGCCGTCCCGGCTCATGGCGTATCCGGCCCGGTTCAGTTTGCGCATCGCGGCGATGCTCTTTTCGAACACACCGTTTCCTCTCTGCGCCCTGACGTTATCCGGCCCGTAACAAGGCAGGCTGCAAATCAGGGTGACCCCGTGGGCCGCGTAAAACTCCGGCAGCCACCCATAACCCGGCTCTTCCACGATGGTCAGATTGCAACGGATGATCGTATCCTTGCCGAGCTCCGTCAGCGCTTCCACGAACTTTCGGAAATGCGGATTCATTTCCGGCGCGCCTCCGGTGATATCGACCGTTTCGATGGACGCAAGGGCCGCCACTTCCAACAGCCGCTCCATCACCTGCCACCCCATGATTTCCGTGCGCCGTGGCCCCGCCTCCACATGGCAATGCTTGCAGGCCTGATTGCAGAGTTTGCCCATGTTGATCTGCAATACCTTCACCCCGTGGCGCCGCAGCTCCGTTCTTCCCGTTTGCAGCAGGCATGCGTCGAAGCGTTCCCGCCGGAGCGGTATGTTCAGTTGAAAATTGACCAGTTCCATATCGTAAATTCCAATCGGCAAAGCAAATTCAAATTGTCACCAGCCTCCCGTGGACAATCTCCCCGTCAAGCTTGCGCAGCAAATTGTCCTTGGGTCAGCGTTCATTCTAACGAAATCTCCGGGGCTGACAACCCTATTAAATCGAGCGGCCAGCCCACGGAGGTATTCAACCTTGCATTAAAGATGCAACTGCTCCCTTGACGTGGCACCCGTGCGCCGTGCGATTCTCCAGCGCCCCGCGGCGCACCGGGACGCCCTGCAGTAGACCGGGGCGCGGCAGCTTTGCGTCATCTCCGGCTTTCGGCTATCCTTTCTCTCTAGAACACAGACTAGGCAAGCGCGGGCGGCGGAAAGCGTGCCGTGTCCTGCTTCCGCCAAGCGGGCAGATCCGGGCAGCCTGAAACAATTGGGACCTAACAAGGTGCATGGCAACATTACCGTAAAGATCCTGCGCTCGGACGGCGCCGAGGGGGCGCCCGCCCGGTTTCAGACCTTCCAGGTCGCGCGGGAACCCAAGATGAGCGTGCTGGATGCGGTGGCGAAAATCCAAAGCACCCAGGACGCCTCGCTGGCCTACCGTTACTCCTGCCGGGCGGGCATGTGCGGCACCTGCTCCATGCGCGTCAACGGCAAGAACCGCTGGACCTGCCGCACCTCCGTGGACAATCTGAAATCGGACACGATCACCCTGGAACCCCTGCCCAACTATCCGGTGATCCGGGACCTGGCGGTGGACATGAAGCCGTTCTTCGAGAACTACCGCAAGGCCATCCCGCAATTCAGTCCCGCGCAGCCACGGCGGGCGGACTTTGCGCGCATCCCCCAGGATGCGCCGGAGCGCCGGGAGATCAACCAGCACGTGGAGTGCATCACCTGCGGCAACTGCTTCGGGGCGTGCAGCCTGGTGGGCAGCAGCAGCGCCTACCTGGGCCCCGCGGCGCTTAACCGGGCCTATGTCCTGATCAGCGATTCACGGGACGGCGCGGCCCGCGAGCGCCTGGACATCCTCAATGCCCATAGCGGCGTGTGGGGCTGCCACACCCAATTCAACTGCAGCGATGCCTGCCCCATGGGAATTTCACCCACGCGGGCCATTCAGAAACTGAAACGCAAGGAGATTCTCCATGCCTTCACCAGACCCTTCTAGCGGCACGGCCCCCCGGACCGCCCTTGTCCCGGGCGAGATTCCCAGCGCAACGATCGAAGCAGTAGGGCGGGAGTTGATGACGCGGGCGGCCATCACCATACCGGCGGACTTCAAGAACGGCGTCCAGCAGATGGCCGAGACGGAAACCCAGCCTCTTGCAAAGTATGTGCTGGACCAGATCTGTTGCAACTACGACGCAGCGGAGGAAGACCTGCGCCCCATGTGCGGTGACACGGGCTTGCCTCGCTTTTACGTGAAGATGGGCAATGACTGCCGCCTGCAAGGGGGATTCGCCGCCCTGGAGCGCGGTCTGCGCAAGGCCACCGCCGATGGGACCCGGGAAATCCCCTTGCGGCCCAACCGCGTGCACCCCCTCTCGCGCAAGGACTTCGACAACAACCTGGGCGTGCACGCTCCGGAGATTCAGTACAGCTTCGAGCCGGAGGGGGATTGGCTGGACATCACCACGGTGCACAAGGGCGGACTGTTCGGCTCCGACTACCGCATGCTCTTTCCGGCGGACGGCATCGCCGGCATCAAGAAGTTCTTTCTGGACACCATGGTGGAATTCGGACGGCGCGGAATGGCCTGTCAACCGGCCGTGGTGGGGCTGGGCATCGGCGGCTGCAAGGACACCACCATGCGCATCGCCAAAGAGGCGGCCTGCCTGAGGGCGGTGGGAGACCGCAATCCGGAGCGGGAAATCTCCGAACTGGAACAAGAGCTGAAGGTGCTGGGCAATTCCATCGGCATGGGCCCCATGGGCTTCGTAGGCTCGAGCATGGTGATCGACGCCCACGTGGAAATCGCCTACACCCATACCGGCGGCATGCCCGTGGCCATCCACACCTTCTGCTTCGCCTCGCGCCGCGCCACCGCGCGCATCACGCCCGATGGAGAGGTGGCTTACCGCTCCGACCCCCAATGGTTCACGCCCTACTACCGCAGGGAGGGCATTGAGTAATCCGGCGGCCCGGTGCAAGGGAGGTGTTGGCGAATGAGCGAGATCAGCCTGAAGGACGTGAAGATGGATACCGTGCGCCTTAAATGTCCCGTGGATGCGGAGGCGCTGCGGAAATTGAAGTTGGGCGATCTGGTGTTCCTGGACGGGCCCCTTTTCACGGGCAGGGAGGGCGTATACAAACGCTATCTGGCCGAAGGCGTGGATCCGCCGGTGCCCTTCCGCGAAATTTCCAACGTGAACTTCCACTGCTCCCCCGCCGCAAAGATCCTGCCGGAGGGAGGCTACGAGGTGAAGGCGGTCACGGCCACGGCATCCTTCCGCTTCAGCAAGTGGATGCCCGCGTGGCTGGAAAAAACCGGGGTCAAGCTGATCATTGGCAAGGGAGGCATGACCACGGAGGACTACCGGCGTACTTTCGTGCCCAACCAGGCGGTCTACCTGACCACGGTGGGCTATGGGCTGGGCGCCACTTACGGCCGGGGCATCGCCGGCGTACGTGCTGTGTACTGGTTGGAGGAGTTGGGCATCGCTCAGGCCATGTGGGTGCTGGACTGCGCCGGGATGGGACCCTTCATCGTGGAAAGCGATGCGGAAGGCAACAGCCTCTTTGAGCTGTCCAACCGCGAAATCAACCGCAATCTGGGCAAGCTCTACGAGGGACTGCCCGAACCGGCCCTGCGGCGCTTCGGCGAAATCACCAACCGCGAAGACGAGGTGTTATGAGGGCGGTGGGCCGCGGGCGTCCGCATTCCATGGCGGGCTGGCTGTTGCAGCGGGTGAGCGGCATCTTCCTGTTCTATGCCCTGGGCGTGCATTTGTGGACGGTGCATTACGTGAACAGCGGCCAATTGACCTGGGAGGTCATCACCGCGCGTCTGCAGGACGGCGCCCTGTGGACGGTCTACTATCTGCTGTTCATCCCGGCGGTGGTCTACCACGCGTCCAACGGACTGTGGGGGATCGTGTTGGATTACAACCCGCGGCCCGCGCCGCGCCGGGCCTTGCTGGCGCTGTTCTGGGGCGCTGGGCTGGCCCTGCTCATCTACGGGTACTTTGGCATGCGGCCCCTGCTGGGGCAGGCCGGTGCTCCGTGACCAATCTGATCACCCTGCTGCGGCGGAACCTGCTGCCGCAACTCAACGTGGGCAGCGTCTCCTGGGCCATGCACCGCATTACCGGGGTGGCCCTGGCGATCTACCTGCTCCCGCATTTCGTGACCATCAACAGCGCCCGCGGCGGTCCGGCGGCCTTCGACGAGGCCCTGGGCTGGTATGCGGGCCCCCTGATCGCCGCTACGGAATACCTGCTGGTGCTGGCCGTGGCCTTTCACGCCTTCAATGGCCTGCGTGTGATAGCCGTGGATTTTTTCGATCTCAGCCACACCCAGAAAGCGCTGTTCTGGGGCGTGATGGCGGCCTGCGCCGCCGTGCTGCTCGGCGCATCCTTTGTGTTCCTGCCGCGTATGCTGGCGCCGGCATAGGGAACCCCCGGCAACCTGGAGCATCATGAGCAACACGCCCTACGAGATTCTGACCACTGACGTGCTGGTACTGGGCAGCGGCGGGGCGGGACTATGCGCCGCCTTGCACATGGCCGATGCCCCACGGCCGCCGCAAATGACCATGGCGGTGAAAGGCTTGTTCGGCAAGTCCGGCTGCACGCGCATGGTGCAGGGGGGTTACAACGTGGTGCTGCGCGAGCCCGACTCCCTGGAGAACCACTTCCGGGACACCCTGGAAGGTGGCCGCTGGATCAACAACCAGGAACTGGCCTGGATGCTGGTTGCGGAAGCGCCAGGACGGGTGCTGGAACTGGAGAACCGCGCCGGTTGTTTCTTTGACCGCAATGCGGACGGCACGGTGCACCAGAAGGCCTTCGCCGGCCAGACCTTCGACCGCACGGTGCACAAAGGCGACTTGACCGGCATAGAGATCGTGAGCCGTCTCGCCGAGCAGGTGGCTGCCGCCGGCCTCGCCATCATCGAGGAAGTGCGGGCGGTCGACCTGTTGCTGGACAAGGCCGGACAGCGGGTGGTGGGGGCGCTGCTGCTGGATATACGGCGGGGGGTCTACATTGTGGCCCATGCCCGTGCGACCCTGCTGGCCACGGGCGGCGGGCCCACCATGTACAAAATCTCCGCACCCTGCCACGACAAGTCCTGCGACGGAATCGCCATGGGTTACCGTGCCGGTGGGGTGTTGATGGATATGGAAATGGTGCAGTTCCATCCCACGGGACTGTTGGTCGGGCGCAACCAAATTTCAGGCACCGTGCTGGAAGAAGGGCTGCGCGGCGCGGGGGCATACCTGGTCAACGGCAAAGGCGAACGCTACATGGAGCGCTACGACCCACGGGGCGAGCGCGCCACCCGCGACATCGTTTCCCGCGCCAGCTACCTGGAAATCATGGAGGGCCGGGGCACCCCGGAAGAGGGGGTGTGGCTGGACATATCCCATCTGGGCGCGGAGTTCGTGGAAAAAAACTTCCGGGGCATGACTCTGCGCTGCCGGGACGTGGGGTTCGATCTGGCCCGGGAGCCTGTCACCGTTTCCCCTACTGCCCATTTCATAATGGGCGGGCTGGAGATCGACACCCAATGCCGCACCCGCCTGGAGGGGCTGTTCGTGGCGGGGGAGGACGCTTGCGGCGTGCATGGCGCCAACCGGCTGGGTGGGAACGGCGTGGCGGAATCCACCGTGTTCGGCGGCATCGCGGGGGATGTGATCGCCCAGTGGGTGAAGGAAGCGCCCCTGGTGCCGTTTCAGGCATCCCAGGCCGAGGCCATCATCGCCCGCTGTAATGCGCCCTTCGGCCGGGACCCGGCCAATTCCGTCTATCCCCTGCGGGACAGAATGCGGGAACTGATGTGGCGCAAGGTGGGCGTGGTGCGCAACGGGAAGGAACTCGAGGCGGCCCTGGAAGAGCTGCATGAACTGCGCGAACAACTGCAGGGGGTGGGCGTGACCAATGGCAGGGTCTACAATCTGGCCTGGATGGACACACTCAACATGGAGAATTTTCTGGATGTATCGGAAATGGTCGTGTGCAGCGCCATCGCCCGCAAGGAAAGCCGGGGCGCACACTACCGCAGCGATTTCACGGACCAAGACGACGAGGGCTACCTGTGCAATTTCATCCTCACCCGCGACGATCCCACTCCGCGCAAGCAGCAGGTAGCCATGCCCCGCCTGCGGCCTGAAGCCTAAGGCAGGCAATCAAGAACAAAAAGGAGAATTCCATGGCTTCCAGCGATCCCTGGGGCAAGACCGACCAGATGGAAGATG
>JAPUIH010000017.1 GCA_027297205.1 SAR324 cluster bacterium
GCGCCCGCAGGGCGGGCCGCTTTTCCTTCTTGCCCAGCCGCAGATCCTCCGGACGCACACCGATCTGGCAGGCGGCAAGTGCGCGGTCAAAGACTTCACCGTCCACGAAACTGATGGGTTGGATATCCCCGTGCAAATTGAAAAAGTCTGCCACGTAAGCGTTCACGGGCTGGTCGTACAGCTCGCGCACCGTGCCCGTCTGTTCCACCCGGCCGATGATTTTTTGCTCTTGGGTTTCGATGCGCATGATGGACACCAGATCGCCCAGCAGAACCGCCTCCTGCTGATCGTGGGTGACATAGACCGTCGTGATGTTGAATTCCTTTAGCAGCCGCTTCAGATGCAGGCGGTATTTCGTGCGCAGCTTCGCATCAAGATTGGAAAAAGGCTCGTCCATCAGAAACAGCGCCGGATCACGGGTGATACAGCGCCCCAAGGCCACCCGCTGCTGCTCGCCACCGGAAAGGTTGCTGGGCATGCGGTGCAGGAGATGTTCGATCTCCACGTCCAGCAACTGACTGGTGCGGCGGAATTTCTCCTCCCGCATGCGAACGAATTCCGGGGTCTTCTTCCTGAAGAAAAAATAAGAGGTAATGTTCTCCTTGTTGTCCAGGTTCGGGTAGAGCGCATAGTTCTGGAACACCATGCCGATGCGCCGCTGGCCGGGGCTGATGCCCTTGGCGTCCCAGCCGTCATAGCTGACCCGTCCCGCGTCCGGCTCTTCCAGGCCGGAAATTACCCGCAGCAACGTGGATTTTCCACAACCGCTCGGCCCCAGAATCACCAGGGTCTTGCCATGGGGAATGGTCAGGTTGAGACCTTCGATGGAAAAGGGCTTCATGTTGCCGGGCTCCGGCGCCAGGAAGGCCAGCACGCGGGAAAGCAGATCGGTGGGCGGCTTGCCGCGATTAATGGTGATATTGGAAAGCTGGATGGTGGACATGGCCCGCGGAACAATAATGGCGCACGGCGCGGTGGCATTACCCGGCGGCACCCCCCGGCGCGTGACCGGGCGCGGCCTGACTCCGTCCGGAACGGCCCGGAGCCGTGGCCGGGTGCTTGAGGATTTCCGGCTGGATCATTTTGTTGGAGTGGCTCCGATTACCTTGTCATTTTCCGGATTAATGAGGTGCATATTGTTCATGTTGGCGGTGAGCTTCATTTTTTGCCCCACGTCCTTGGCCGCATGTGGATTCACCCGGGCGCTCAATTCCGTGCCTTCGATGGAGAAGAAGACCTGGGTATCCACTCCCATGGGCTCCAGCACTTCCGTCTTAATATCCAAGTCCACCAGCCCCGAACCGGCCTTGTGGGGCAGGGCTTCGGTGAGATGTTCGGGCCGCAAGCCAAAGATCAACTCCTTCCCCGCGAAGGGCTTGTAAGTTTTTACCTTGCTTTTGGGCACGGGCAGCTTGACCTTGCTGCTGAGCTGTACGGTCAGCCCGCCTGCATTGGCGATCAGCTTGCAGGGCACGAAGTTCATGGCCGGCGAGCCGATGAACCCGGCCACGAAGCGGCTGCTGGGATTCTCGTACAACTGCTGGGGCGTTCCGACCTGCTCGATATCCCCGTCGTTCATGACCACGGTGCGGTCCGCCAGGGTCATCGCTTCCACCTGGTCGTGGGTGACGTAGATGATGGTCGTGGCGACCTTTTGGTGAATTTTCTTGATCTCAGTGCGCATCTGCACGCGCAGCTTGGCGTCCAGGTTGCTCAGGGGCTCGTCGAAGAGGAATACCTGGGGATGACGCACTATGGCCCGGCCCATGGCCACCCGCTGGCGCTGGCCCCCGGACAGCTGCTTGGGCCGGCGGTCCAGCAACTCCCGGATGTTGAGGATGTCGGCCGCTTCCTCCACGCGTTGTATAATTTCCGGCTTGGGGTATTTGCGCAGCTTGAGGCCAAAGCTCATGTTTTCAAAGACCGTCATGTGCGGATAGAGCGCATAGTTCTGAAACACCATGGCGATATCCCGGTCTTTGGGAGGCACGTCATTGACCAGCCGGTCGCCGATAAATATCTCCCCCTCCGTCACTTCTTCCAGCCCCGCCACCATGCGCAGGGTCGTACTCTTTCCGCATCCGGAAGGTCCCACCAGCACCACGAACTCGTTATGGGCGATACTGAGATCGATGCCGTGAACAACTTCGGTCCTATCGAAGGTCTTGTGAACCTTTTTCAGATCTACCTTGGCCATCGGAACAGCTCCTTGGAATTGCCTCGGGCGGATTGGGGCTGTGTCTGTTTCCCACACCGGTGTTCAGAACAGAGTGCTCTGCCCGCAGGCGACCGTTGTCTGGATTTATACCCCTTTAGCAACGACCGCCCCGTATTGGCAAGACTTGTTTCAAGGATAGCAGCAAGGGGGAGGTTGTCCCCGCATCGTCCCTGCCCACTATGCGGGTGGTTGGTGAAGTATCGCAGGTCCACAACGGCCAGTGCGGCGTGGCATTTCACCGGCGGGAGATGGCGCGGCAGGCCGCGGGTCCGTATCTGGCGAGCCGGCGCCCCCGTTTTTCTGTTTGACAGATCACCCAAAACGAACTAACGGAATCGTTAGACTCCTGAATCCGAATTGGGCTGATAGACGCGTACGGAAGGGGACTCCGAAAGCGGAGCCCTGATCCGAAACCAGCCACAGGTCCAATGACGATTTCCGCCTCCGCCTGGAGGGAAAAAGGAAGGAGGCCTTCTCAACTCATTGCATGGGGGAGATACACCATGAAAAAAATCACCAGACGGCAATTCGTCAAAACCGCCGCCGTCACCACGGCGGCTATTGCGGGCGCGCCCTACGCAAAGACGGCGCATTCGGCGGGTAAGTTGAAACTGTTTTTCTGGAACCACTGGGTGCCCGGCGCCTTGGACGTGTCTAAAAAGATCGTCGCTGACTGGGGCAGTAAGAACAATCTCGAGATCACGATAGACGCCGTGACTGGGTCGCAAATGCCCGCCATCGCGGTAGGCGAGTCCCGGGCCAAGACCGGTCACGACATGATCGCCCTGCGCACCTGGTATGGCTCGATCCTCAGGGACAGCCTGGTCGACGTGGACGACGTGGTCGCGGACATCACCAAGGCGTCCGGGCCTTTCATCGACTCTGCGGAGTACGTGTGCAAGTTCGACGGAAACTGGAAGGCCGTCCCTTCGCCCATCGGCTCCCATTTCTATCCCATGGTGACCCGGGCGGACTACTTCAAGAAGTATGCTGGCGTGGACGTGAAGAAGATATTTCCCGCCTCCGACAATCGCGACAGCAACCTGGTCAAGACCTGGACCTGGGCGAACTTCGAGAAGTACGCCGAGAAGATTCATAAGGGTGGCCACTCCTTCGGCGCCCCCATTTCCCAGCA
>JAPUIH010000170.1 GCA_027297205.1 SAR324 cluster bacterium
AGTTCGGCGGCCGAGGACTTTGCCGCTTCCCGGGCCAACGTGAAGGTCTACCGCAAAATCCTGGAGCGCCAGTTCGAGAAAACCTTCAAGGCCAAAATGCTGGTCGTGTACCGCTACCCGAGCCAGTACATGTGGTGCAACCAGGAAATCGGCAGCCTGGCCGACATGAAGGGCCTGAAAATCCGGGTGTATAGCACCACCTTGGGCGACTTTGTCGAGGGCGTCGGCGCTACCAGCGTCACCGTGGCTTTCGCCGAGGTTGTGCCCGCCCTGCAAAAAGGCGTGGTGGACTGCGGCATCACCGGCACCATGCCCGCCTACAAGGCCAAGTGGCACGAGGTGGCCACCCATGTGCTGAAAATCAACGTGGGCGCCGGCATGGCCTTCATGGCGATCAGCCTGAAAACCTGGAACAGGCTTGACGGCGCGACCCAGCGCTTCCTAAGCAAGGAAAGCGCGGCCTTGGAGGAACGCATGTGGGCCGGCGCCAAGGAGGATGACGCCATAGGCCTGCGCTGCAATACGGGAGGTCCTTGCGCCATCGGCAAGGCGGGCAGCATGAAGCTGGCGCTGCCCGGCCCGGCCGACTTCAAGGCGCGCGATCGCATCCTGAAGAACTTCGTGCTGAAGCGCTGGGCGAAGCGCTGTGGCGCCGCTTGCACCAAGGATTGGAACGACACCATCGGCAAGCGCATCGGCATCATGGCGCGCCCCTAGGCTGCGCCATTTGGTAGGCGTTTATTAATTTTTCGGCGTTATCCGCGCTGCCGCGCAAACGTCATTCACTGGTTTGTGCGCGGTAGCGCCATGATGCGCTGGCAGGGAAATCTATGCTGGATCGACTTCTCCAAAAAATGGAGAGGCTGTCGCGGATGGCCGTGTGGGTTGCGGGGGCGGCTTTGATATTCGCCGCCTTCATGGTGACCATCGACGTTTTATTGCGTTATACATTTTCCATCTCGATGGGGGGCGCGGACGAGATAACGGGTTATATTTTCGCCACGGGCACGGCCTGGGCTTTTTCCTTCACGTTATTCGAACGCGCCAACGTGCGCATCGACGCCCTGTACCAGTTGTTGCCCAAGCCCGTTTGCGCGGTGCTGGACCTGATCAGCATTACCGTGCTGGGCGGGTTTATGCTGCTGGTCACCAAGGCGGCCTACTCGGTGTTTTATGGCTCCCTGGGCTGGCCGTTTGGCGAGTCGGAATTCTGGTCCCTTTCCATCACTCCGTTGTTGACCCCCTTGGCCATTCCCCAGGGAATTTGGCTGGTGGGGCTAATTCTCTTTATGGTGACCATTACGTTGGTGCTGGCGCGCACCGTGGTGGCCCTGGTGCAGGGCGATCTGGCCACGGTGGCCAGGGTGGCCGGCCCACGCACACAACAGGAAGAGGTAGACGAGGAGCTGCATCTCGCGGAGTCCATCCACGCCGATGTTGCGGCCAAGGAAAGCAGCGAGGAGAACTGATTTGCTTGCGACTACCGCAATTGTCCTGTTGATTTTGATCGCCGCGAGCATTCCGGTCGCCGCGGCGCTGGGCACCCTGGGATTGCTGCTGGATCAGTTGTATACGCCCATGCCCCTGCATCTGGCCCTGGGCGAGGTGACGTGGCAGAACGCGATCGAGTTCATCCTGGCGGCGATTCCGTTGTTCATTTTGATGGGAGAAATCCTGCTGCGCGCCGGAATCGCGGAACGCATGTACGGGGCCATGGTGCAGTGGCTGTCCTGGCTTCCGGGGGGCCTGATGCATTCCAATATCGGGGCCTGCGGGTTTTTCGCGGCCACCTCCGGTTCCAGCGTGGCCACCGCGGCCACTATCGGCACGGTGGCCCTGCCCCAGGCGGATCGCTACGGGTACAACGAGCGGCTGTTCGTGGGCACCTTGGCGGCGGGCGGCACCCTGGGAATCCTGATTCCGCCATCCATCAACCTGATTATCTACGGGCTGTTGACCGATACCTCGGTGCCGCAGCTATACTTGGCGGGCTTCATCCCCGGCGCGGTGCTCTCCAGCCTGTTCATGGTCACCGTGATCGCCGCATGCCTCTATAAAAAAGCCTGGGGCGGCACGCCGGTGGACACCAACTGGGAAATGCGTATCGCCAGCCTGCGCCATCTCCTTCCGCCGTTTTTCATTTTTTTGCTGGTGATCGGCTCCATCTACGCCGGGGTGGCCACACCGACGGAGGCGGCGTCCCTGGGTGTGGTGGGCTCCATGGGCCTGGCCGCGCTCAACAAGTCCCTCACCATCGATATGCTGCGCCAGGCGGTGGAGGGCACCATGCGCACCACGGCCATGGTGATGCTGATCATCCTGGCGGCGATCTTCCTCAACTTCGTGCTGGCGGCCATCGGCCTGACCCAACTGCTCACCTCCTACATCGACGGCCTGGGCCTGGGGCCCACCGCCACCATGATCGTGATCATCGTCTTTTACATCATTCTGGGCTGCTTCATGGAGACCTTCTCCATGCTGCTCACCACCACGCCGCTCATTTCCCCCATCGTGTTCGCCATGGGATTCGATCCGGTGTGGTGGGGCATTCTGCTCATGGTGCTGCTGGAGGCCGCGCTGATCACGCCGCCCATCGGCGTGAACTTGTACGTGGTGCAGGGGGTGCGCGGCAAGGGCTCCATGAACGATGTGATGATTGGCGCCCTGCCGTTCGTGATCACGATGTTCGTGATGGTGATACTGCTGATGCTCTTTCCGCAAATCGCGCTTTGGCTGCCCCAATTGTTCTTCTAGGCCGGTACGGAGCCGGTCTGGGCCTCTCGCTCCCTTCCTGCATCCTCTCATTTTTTCACCGCCGCGCCGCGTACGCCACATCCCATGGCGTGTGCCGCTTCCCGGCGTCGGGGCCGGGCGGGAGCCGTGCGGGGCTTTTCCATGCCGTGCCGTGCCTAACGGGTTTCACTTTGCGCGGGCTCCGCTATACTGGCAAACATGTGTAATCCCTTCCCCATTGCGATGCGCGGAGGCGCTTCCCCATGAGCAAAGCCGGAAAAGGCCGCGGCATCGGCCGCAGGAATCTGCTGGCCGGACTGGCCCTGGGCACCCTGGCGGGGGTGGGGGGATTGGCCGTGGCCTATAAGCCCCTGCGCAAGTGGTGGCGGCTGGAATGCCAGGATATGCCGGTGCGCGAGGGGCTGGGCTACGGCCCCCTGCGGCGCGATCCGGCGGGCATGCTCGATCTGCCGGAGGGATTTTCCTACCGCATTCTCTGCCGCAAGGGCGAGCCCATGAACGATGGATTCACGGTGCCCGGCGCGGCCGATGGTGCGGCCGTGTTCGCCATGCCCGATGGAGGCTACCGCATCATCCGCAATCATGAGATTGCGGTCTCCGACGTGCGAAGGGGCCGCTATGAAGAGCCCCAGCCCCCCGCGGCGGAGTACCTGTACGACCCCGCCTGCCGCGGCGGCACGATTACCCTGGTACTGGACCGCGAGCTGCGCCTGCGCCGCAAATTCCTCAGCCTGACCGGCACCGAACGGAACTGCGCCGGTGGCGCGACGGCCTGGGGAAGCTGGATCAGCTGCGAGGAATCTGCCCACACACCGGCCAGCGAGGAGGTTTATACCAAACCCCACGGCTACAATTTTGAAGTCCCCGCCAAACAGGAGGGGCTGGCAATCCCCAAGCCGCTGAAGGCCATGGGCCGCTTCACCCACGAGGCGGTGGCTTTCGATCCGGTTACAGGAGCGGCCTATCAAACCGAGGACAAGGGCGACAGCTGCCTGTACAAATTCCTTCCAGAACGCCAGGGAGACCTCTCGCGGGGCCGCCTGCTGGCTCTAAGGATCGACGGCCGGCCTGGCGTGGACACCAGCAACGGCGTGGGCACGGAAGGCGGGTTGATTCCCGTGGGCAAAGCGCTTCCGGTGAGTTGGGTGCCTCTGCGGGAGCCGGACCCGGCCCAGGACGACCTGCGTCATACGGCCAGGGCCCTGGGCGCGGCCACCTTCAGCCGCGGGGAAGGCATCGTCTGGGCCCAGGGCGGCGCGGCCTTCACCTGCACCGATGGGGGTGCGTCGGGACTGGGACAGATCTGGCACTACAAGCCCACCGGCCCGGAAACAGGGCTGCTGACCCTGCTGGCGGAGGCAGAGCAGAAGTGCCGCTTCTTCATGCCCGACAATATTGCCGCCTTGCCCAACGGGGACCTGGTGATGGCCGAAGATAACCACAAATACACGCGGCTGATCGGTCTCACGCCGGGCCGGGAGACCTATCCCTTCGCCTACTACCAGTACGATACCCGTGAGGAACTCTCCGGCATCGCCTTTTCTCCCGATGGCAGTTTTATGGTGGTCAGCGCCTACGGGATCGGGATAACATTTCTGGTGACCGGCCCTTTTATCGGTTCCGGTTGAATTTGTGGGCCGGAAACCACCCACAGCGATATCCTTATGCGGGGGCTCGCCCCAGCGTCGAACTGAAGCATCACCGTGCAATACTTGAACGATTGGATCCCGAGGCGAATCCGGTTTGCCACCGCGCTTATCGTCCTCAATCTGATTCTATATTCCGCGTTCCGCTTGATTTTTCTGGCCATGTTCGCGCCCCAGTCCAGCCCGGTGGATGCGGGAACGGTGCTGCGCGCCTTTTCCATCGGATTCCGCTTCGACATGCGGCTGGCCGTGCTGGTGGTGCTGCCCGTGCTGCTGCTCTCCTGGCTGCCGGGGCTGAATCTGCTGGTGGGCCGCATGGGCAGGCGCATCTGGCTGGGCTATCTGGCCGCGGTGGCGGTAGGGGCGGTGTGGGTGTTCCTGATGGATCTCGGTCATTACGGGTACTTGCAGAGCCGGCTCAACGCGACCGTGCTGCAACTGCTGGAATCGCCGATGATATCATTGGAAATGGCGTGGCAGAGCTACCCGGTCGTTTGGGGGGGTCTGGGCCTGGTGCTGTTCGCCCTGGGGTACTGGTGGCTGCTGCGCCGGCTGGCCCGCTGGACCCTGGACTCCGCGGGACGGTCTTCCGGATGGTGGCGCAGGGGGCTGGTGATCGCGCTGTTCACCGGAATGCTGTTGCTGGGATTGTACGGCAAGCTGGCCTACTACCCCTTGCGCTGGAGCGAGGCCTTTTTCACGCCCCATCCCCTGGCCACCGCCCTGGCGCTCAATCCCGTGCTGTATTTCTACGACACCCTGAAATTCCCCGAAAAGGATTTCAGCGAAGAGGAAGTGCGCAAGTATTACGAGGCGGTGGCGGACTATCTGGGGGTGCGGGCGCGGGACGCGCAGCGCCTGCAATTTGACCGCAAGGTCGTACCCTCCGGCGGGCTGCCCGGCGACCCCAACGTGGTTGTGATTTTTCTGGAGTCCTTTTCCGCCTACAAGGTGGGGGCCTTCGGTAATCCCCTGGGCGCCACGCCCAACTTCGACGCCGTCGCAAAGCGGGGCTTGCTGTTCAAGAACTTCTTCGTGCCCAGCACCGGCACCGCGCGCTCCATCTTTACCGCGCTGTTCGGCATCCCAGACGTTACCCTCGGCAGCACTTCTTCCCGCAACCCCCTGCTGGTCGATCAGGACACGATCATCACCGCCTTCAAGGGCTACGATAAGCTGTACTTCATCGGCGGGAGCGCCAACTGGGGCAATATCCGTGGGGTGCTGGCCTACAACATCCCCGAACTGCGCATTTACGAGGAGGGAGACTACGACGCGCCGCACAACGACGTGTGGGGCGTTTCAGACCTGCGCCTGTTCGGCGAGGCCAACAAGATTCTCGCCGCGCGCTCCGGGAAGCCGTTTTTCGCCATCATCCAAAGCGCGGGCAATCACCGGCCCTATACCATCCCCGAGGACAACGGCGGCTACCAGTGGCTGGATCCGCGGGTGGACAATATTCAGCGTCGTGGCTTTCTCTCCGTGCAGGAATTCAACGCCTTCCGTTTCCTGGATCACAGCCTGGGTTACTTCCTGCGCAGCGCGGAAAAGGAACCCTATTTTCAAAACACGGTATTCGTGATTTTCGGAGACCACGGCGTGCCCGGATTTGCGGAGCATCTGCCCTCGGGCTACGGCAAGCACCAACTCACCCAGCATCAGGTACCGCTGCTGATCTATGCGCCGGGCCTGATCGGAAAAGGCCGCATTATCGAGACCGTGGCCAGCGAGATGGACGTGCTGCCCACCGTGGCCAGCCTGCTGGGCAAGCCCTATCTCAATACCACCCTCGGGCGGGACATCCTCGATCCAGACCATAACGGACGGCAGGGCGCGTTCATCCTCATTCCCTACCGCAACCCGGCGCCCATCGGATTCGTGGACCGGGAATTCTTCTTCTTGATCGATTCGGACGGGCGGGAGAAGCTCTACAACTACCTTTCCGGCAATCCGGAGCAGGAATTGCAGGAGCGGTACCCGGAGATCGCCCGCGAAATGAGCCACCTCACCCGTGGCATCTTCGAGACCGCGCGCTACATGCTCCACAAGAATGGAAACCGCCCCGCCTCCCGTTAACCCGGAGACTTCACAGGAAAATCTGGGGGGACTGGGGGACCGCAACGTTACCAGTTTCGCGTTGCCTCCCCCAAAATCAATAACTTATAAAAATTTGGGCTAGGCGCGGCAGGGCTTCAGTCCGCGGGCAGACCATCCAGGAAAGCGCCCACTGCTTCGTTGAAGGCGGCGGGCTGGTGTATGTTGGAGGCGTGGCCTGCATCTGCAATGATGGCCTTTCGCGCGCCGGAGATTTTATTGGCCATGTAGTCCGTGGCCGCAAGGAAGCGCGTGTCCTGCGCGCCCACCAGCACCAGGGTGGGCACCTGGATCGCTTCCAGAGAGCCGATCACCCGCGCGTCGTGCTGGGTGAGCATGCCCCGCGCGGCCTTGGCCAGCCCGTCGGCGGAGCGGTGGGTGCTGATGCGCACCTCCTCGCTGTCCCCCCGCGCGGCGAGCCCCTCGGCCTCGAGCTTGTCCGCGCGCTGGCCGGCCCTGATGTTCCATTCCTCCCGCGCCTCGTCCCTCTTGTAGCCGGGCCCCGTATCGAAGAGGAGCAACGCGCGCACCATGTCTGGGTGCCGCAGATAGAAGGCCAGGGAGGAATACCCGCCCAGGGAGAGCCCGCCGATCACCGCCCGTTCCACCCGGCAGGCATCCAGCACAGCGGCCATGTCCGCCACCGTATGCGCCTCCGAGTAGGCCGTCTGAGCCTGCGGATAGTCCGACTGGCCGTGGCCACGCATGTCCCAAACAATGATCCGGTAGCGATCCTGGAAGGCCTCCAACTGCCCGCCCCACATTTGGGAAGTGGCGCCATAGCCATGAGAGAGCAGCACCGGGAGGCCCTTCCCGTGGTCTTCGTAGTAAATCCTTACGCCCTCGCGCTCCAGATTTGGCATGGCAGGAGTTCCTTGCTTGGTGAATTTACATTGGGGCAAAGCCCTCACCAGGGGCCGTCAAGGGGCAAGCCCCCTGACCCGCCGGTGGCGCCCGCGATGCCCGATTAAGCGATGGACGCCTCGTCCAGAAAGCCCCGCACCGCCTCGCTGACGGCATGCGGTGCGTCCAGATCGGCCAGATGCCCCGCACCGGGGACGATCTCCACCTGGGTGCTGGCGGGTATCGCCTCGGCGAAGCGGCCGGCGTAGGAGGGGGCGAGCACCTTGTCCTCTCCGCCCCACAACAGCAAGGTAGGCTGGACGATGCGGCGCAGGCGTTTTTCCAGGCGCGTGTTGGACAGAGGCCAGAGCATGCGCGCCGCCGCCTCTCCGGCCCGGATTTGCTCTATGCGCCACTCGGCGGCGTCCGCGCCTTCCGGAACTTCGCCGAGCGCCGTATACACTTCAGGATCGGCGCAGAGCATGCCCGGCAGATCCTTGGGCGACAGGGTGAACACGTCGTAGACCGGCGCGGCCTCGTCATACAGGCCCAGGGGCGCCAGCAGCACCAGCCGCTTTACCATGCTCTTCCAAATCGCCGCCACTTCCGCCGCCAGGGAGCCGCCCACGGACACGCCCATCAGGTCGCAGCCCGCCAGCCCCGCCCCTTGCAGCAGTTCCTGGGCCGCCAGCACCCAGTCCAACTGACTGTCCAGCAGGTCATGGCCCAGGGCGCCCGGATAGCCCGGCAGGGAGGGCACGATCACCCTGCGCGTTTTCGCCAGCAAGTCAAGCAGCGGCGGCCACTTCTGCAGGCCCCCCAGGCCCGCCAGGAAGCCCAGCGGCTCGCCCTCCCCCTTTTCCCAGATACGGCAGGGCAGGCCGTTGACCTCGGTCTGTGTTTCCTTGATGTCCTTCATCCAGCCACCGCCTTCATCGGCATGCGGCTTTCCTTGCCCATGGGTTGGGGCCACCAGAGGTCTTCCCACTGATCGTCGAAGAGTCCCGTCACCTGGGGCATCACCTTTTCCGCAAACAGCTTGGTGTTGTAGTTGGTCAGCTCACTGCTCATGTTGCCGAACTGCATGAGCAGCATCAGGTGCCCCACATTGAGCCTGGTGGCCACCTCGCGGATCTGTTCGGCCACCTCGTCCGGGCTGCCGATGATCACGTAGCCCCGCTCCACTATGTCGTCCCAGGTGCGGGCCATGTCCTTGATGCCGGCCCGCTCCACCACCTGGGTTAACTGGGATTTCACCTTGGCGCGCAAGGTGGCCTCGCTGGTGTAGCCCGGCGGCGAGGCGAAGCGCGGGTCCACGCAGAGGCAGCGGTCGTAGAAATATTCCGCCGGCTCCCGGTACAGCTTTTCCGCTTCCGCCCTGGTCTCGGCCACGCCCACGAACTGCAGGAAACCCGCGCGGTAGGGGTTGGGCTCCTTGCCCAGCCGATCCATCTCCCGCCAAAAGCCGTCCATGGTGGCCTGACCCGCCTTGTAGCCGAAGTAGCTCAGGTAGGAGTACACATAGTCCTGCTGCGCGCACCACTGCCAGGTTTCCACCGAGCCTCCGCCGGGAATCCAGACCGGCGGGTGGGGCTTTTGCACGGGCCGGGGCCAGATGTTGACGTAGCGGTTTTGGTTGAAGCGGCCGTTGAAGGCGAAGGTCTCGGGCGTCGTCCAGGCCTTCATTATCAGGTCGTGGGCTTCCAGGTAGCGCTGGCGCAGCATGCTCGGGTTCTGCCCGAAGGCAAAGCAGGTGTCCATGGGCGTGCCCACGGGAAAGCCCGCGATCAGGCGCCCCCCGGAGATGCAGTCCAGCATGGCCATCTCCTCGGCCACCCGGATCGGAGGATTGTAGAGCGCCAGGGAGTTGCCCATCACGCAGATGGCCGTGTCCGCCGTGCGCCGGGCCAGGGCCGCGGCGACCAGATTGGGCGAGGGCATCAGCCCGTAGCCGTTGGAGTGATGCTCGTTCACGCAGATGCCGTCAAAGCCGCAGTCGGCGGCGTACTCCAGCTCGTCCATGAACTCGTTGTACATGACGTGGGCGCGCTGGGGATCGAACAGGCGCGAGTCGATGTCCACCCAGATCGAGGGGTGGTGCTCCCGGAAGTCTTCCGGGAGTTCCTTGTAGGGCATCAGGTGAAACCAGAGCAACTTCATGGATCGGCCTCTATTTGCGTGCGCCGTTCCGGCTTCCGCCGGGCTGTGCACTGGGGAATAGTGTGGGTCGCAGCCAGCCTGATTCATAGCACGACTGGCCGTGTTTTCAACCGCCTGTCCCGCGTGGCGGGTGGCGGACAGGCCCGCACGGGATGCGCCTGGCACGGGGATATGTTATGGCTCCAGGCGTGGCGCCGGCCAGCAGCGGCACTATGCGCCTTATCCCTGCTTTAAAAGCGGTCTCATATTCATGGAAACGCCGCGTACTTCGAGACGCTCGCTTTGCTCGCTCCTCAGCAACGCGGCTTATAGAGCCCAATTCCCTGGGGAAGGTTCCGGAGGAACTTGTCTCGAAGGGTTGGGCCTAAGATTATGCCGTTAATTTTGAGCCGGATTGTAGGGAGAACAGAATGCAAAACGGAAATGAGAGCAGGGTGCCACTCCATAAGCCCCTTCACGAAGAAATGCAGGAGGTGCTGGATTTTATCGCCTCCCGTGGCGTGCTGCCCCATTACGAGCTCAGCCCAGGGGAAGCCAGGGAGAACATGGAAAAGGCCCGCGCGGTCTTCGGCGGGGAGGAGGTGGCGCTGCCCCGCGTGGAAGAGCTGCGCCTGCCCGGCCCGGCGGGGGAGATTCCGGCGCGTCTCTACGGCCCCGAGGCGGCAGGGGCGCTGCCCTTGCTGGTCTATCTGCACGGCGGAGGCTGGGTGATGGGCAGCCTGGACACCCATGACGGCGCCTGCCGCCGCCTGGCCGCCCAGGCCGGATGCCTGGTGGTTTCCGTGGACTACCGCCTGGCCCCGGAGCACAAGTTCCCCGCCGCCGTGGATGATAGCGTGGCCGCCGTGGAGTGGATCGCTGCCCACGCCCAGGAACTGGGAGCGAATCCGGCGCGCCTGGCCGTGGGGGGCGACAGCGCGGGGGGCACCCTGGCCGCCGTGTGCTGCCAGGTGGCGCTGGAGCGGAGCGGCCCGCCCATCGCGTTGCAACTGCTGATCTACCCGGCCACCACCATGGACTTCGGCACGCACTCCATGAAGGAGCATGGCGAGGGTCAGTTGCTGACCCTGCGGGGCATGCAGTGGTTCTGGGATCACTATCTCAACGATCCCGCGGAGGCGGAAAATCCGCTGGTCTCTCCCCTCAAGGCGCATAATCTGGCGGCGCTGCCCCCGGCCCATGTGGTGACCTGCGGTTACGATCCCCTGCGCGACGAGGGGGAGGCCTATGCCAAGCGCCTGCGGGAAGCCGGCGTTCCCACCATCCTCAAGCGCTACGAGGGGCTGATGCACGGCTTTCTCAGCCTCACCTCGACCCATGCCGCCAACGCCGCCATCGCGGATATCTCCGCCGTGCTCAAGCAGGGGCTGGGTTGTGCGGGGGGATGCGGGTTCTTCCCTTAGCGTTGGCCCTTCGTATTCGCCCTTCGACTTCGCCCTTCGACTTCGCCCTTCGACTTCGCCCTTCGACTCCG